>JACQOU010000352.1 GCA_016207775.1 Deltaproteobacteria bacterium | reverse complement strand
CTCCGGCTCTGTGCTTCCCTTGCAGAATCCAGAGCGTTCCAGTTGGCTCCTTCAATTCGTTTGCGAAATTCGACGAACCAGTAATCCTCGGGTAATCCAAGCCGATCCAAAAATCCAGGAAGAACTATGTTGGCGTGGAGAATTTGCTCGGCCAATTTTCTACGTTGAGCGACGCTTAAGTCACTTAAATCAGTATGTCTGGCAAAAACACGTGCCAAATCCTCATCGCCCTCACGAAAGAGTATCGAAGCCAGCTCAAAACGGCTGATGGGGGAAAGGCTTTGAAAACCGCGGTTTCTGCGGAAGAACTCATTCGAATTGCCGCTTCGATGGGTAGAAAATTTTCGAGCCATAATTGCGATTGCTTCCGGTGAGGTAAGGTGAAGATTGAGGGCTGCCTCAAAAAACTCTGGGGCACCTTCGACTCGCATTTCGAACGATTTTTTTTCAGTGACAATCTGACTTAGAGGCCTAGAGAAAAAAGTACACTTTTCAACATCACTGACAGGCAGCCGGCTCACGAGAGCCAAGAATTCAGCGGTTGCTCTGCGACTAACGGCATCCGCATGAGGTGGCAATACTTCTTCTCGAATTGCTTCAAGCCTTGTCTGCAAAACCTTTAATGCATCCAAATGCCGACTTGCCGGGATAGCAAATCGATCGTAAGAGGCAACCGCAAGATCGACATTGGTTTCGGCCAATCGTTTTAGCAAAGCAAGCTTGTATTCAGTGCTTCGGATATTAAAATCGCCAACATGTTCGACAAAGCGCTTTGGGTCTCTGAGAGCCACTTCCATTGCTAACTGGAAACGAAGGTTCTCTTTGCCTTTAAGAGAAGGAAGTTTGCGATAGATCTCATCCAAGGGAGCCACAGCGAGTCGGTCTACATCAGCAAGTGTTCTAAGAACCTCAGCGCACTCGGATGCCCCAAAACTTGGCGCTGCCAAGGCAAGAAGAGTTATTCCTAAGGTAACGAGCACTAGCCACTGGCTTGACCTACTGTCATGCCCACTTTTTTTGGCGGTTCGATCCCGAATGCGGCGTTCTTCTCGAATGATAGCCGCCTCCGAACTATTATATTTGCGGCAGTGCTTCATGGTTGGCTATACAACTAATAGACTCCCACAACTACATCGGTAAATTGGCGATTTTTCCGTAGGTATTTGTGGTCAGAAATCAAGGACTTATTCTGCGAACCAATGGCTATTTGCCTGGATGCTTATCCAAGACAAATAAGTCGTAAAGGTTTGATTCGGACAAGAATTTTGATACGTAATATTGAGCAGAACCACCATTTTGGAGCAATTGCCTCAAGTATTTGGCTTGTGTGGCTCCAACCGAGCTGGCGACTGAGGGGAATTGCTGGACAAACGGGTCCTTCGACCAATCATATGTAAGCATTCCCACCTCAAGAGATTGTTTTTCAAGATTAGACAACCGTGTCGCTCCGTCTCTTGTTTCGGCAAGGATTCGCACTGCCTCTGGCGATGCAAGGCGAAGATTGTTGGGTCCTCGATACCACAAAGTGCCGGCCATCGAATCAACGCTCGTTGGAGCCGGGAATCGGTGTATCCATTGGTCAAGAGCTTGGTCGCTTAATCCGAGCTGGCGCTTATGCAATTCATCCTGGGCACGATCTAGAAGCACACGGAATCGAGACTCCTGGGGGCGGCTTACGCTACGAAACTGATAGCCCAAAGCCGACTTGTCATCATATTTGCCTGGGAAATGAAAACTTACATATGCCATTTTAAAGGGTTCGCCAATGGGGGTAATTCCAGCTCTCAGATATCTTTCCGTTGCGACTGCCATATCACCGAGTTCACGGCTTTCCAACGAATCCCATTCCACAGCGCCTGATGGTGCCTTGACTGGTCTGAGGGAAAGCCCCTTATCCACAATAGAAATCATTTCCGCGCCAAGGTTGGTACGCCGCCAATGCTCGGCCTGTCGAAGGCTCTCCCGACGCGATTCTCGCGCTAGAGCGTTTCTGTCGATTTTAGCTAGCACATGGACATGTACCTGGTCCTTATGCACGCCAGCGCCATCCAGTAGTTGATATAGATCCTGTAAGAATGCTCCGGAGCGTGAGCTTTCGATCCGGAAATGAAATTCAAACAAAGAAACATCGTCGACGTAATCAGGTCCCCCATACTGAATGCTGCGATCTGCAAGCAATGGCTCAATATCTAGAAGATATTTTTTCTCGGCCTCGAAGTGTCTGCCAAAAATTGTAGTTGGCTCATTAAACTGCACCGCAATCTGGGACTTGACCTGGAGCCCCTTAATGGTTCGGTCTCTGTCAAAACTCGGTCTTTGTTGTCTTGTTGCCTCAACCAACAGCTCATGCTGAAGTTCGGTGGGAACACGTTCCCACGAAATATCGCCGATGTCACCGTTGGCCGTAAGCGTTTGTAGCTTTGTTGCAATGGGCTTTGGAATTTTGTCTGTAGTCAATAGGCCGGCAACTTTACCACCGGGTGGCTCCGTTAGCGCTAAAATGGCTGCAGCCTCGGCCGTAATTGATCCACCGTTTTTGCCTTTAATTCGTGGTTCGACTTCCACAGCGGTACCTGGCAAACCAAGCATTTGGTAAGCAGGGAGACACTCGGAGAGCAGTACGATGCAATTCTGGCTGGCCGGAGTGTTAGCGTCTGCAAATGCTAAGAAAGAAAATAGAAAGAATAATGAACATTTCACAAGCCGCATTTATTGTTCACCGTCCCGCAATGCTTGAGATCCGTCTGCTGGCAAAGAGTAGCTCTCTGTGTGGACACCTTTGCTCCCGTCCGAGTAAACCCCGAGCGGATGCCTCGGTGCCGGGCTTGTGATTGCTTTTCCAGTCTGAGCATTCGTTGCCCTGGCCACATCGTTAAGGACTTGTCGTGCTTGTTTTTCGAGAGCGCCTTCAGCATTGGTAGATGTCTGATACGCTTTTTCCAAGTAAAGGCCCGCATCTCCTGTGGCTGTCTCCCCTGCAACCATTCGATGGCGGCGCAGAAGTTGAACCGGAAGCGATCGAATTTGGCTCTGGCTGCCATCAGAATTGGCCCAACTAAAAATAAAGGGAGCTGTCGAGAGGTACTATTGTTGCTTCTGGTTTTTTGCCCCCGTTGATTGCGGCAACAAGTGTAAGTGCCGGTAGATCCCATCACTACTGGATCGGTTTTTTTTATTAAAATCGTTAACCTAGCTTCATTCGCATATAAGGCCTTAGGAGAGTCAACACATCGCCTCTGAGCACAAACGACGAGGAAGACTTTGCATCTAATCAGATTGGATGACAAGGCGAGTTATTCCACTCAAGACAATCAGCCTATCCGCTGTCCGTGTTTCAACCGACGACCGGTGGATCATAGGATCAAGGTCTTGTCTGAAATTCCGCTTCCCGTGCAGCAACTGATGAATCTGGCCCCTTCGTTGGGGAAAGCTCCTCTTTTTCGGAGCCTGCGCTATCCATGTCTAGAT
The DNA here is from genome assembly GCA_016207775.1 of Deltaproteobacteria bacterium. Taxonomy (GTDB): domain Bacteria; phylum Bdellovibrionota; class FAC87; order UBA2466; family UBA2466; genus JACQOU01. Next base: position 5,447 of record JACQOU010000352.1, on the reverse strand, counting down.
AGTTACCGAGCACCTCAAAAAAATATTCTTTCTGGTTCGGTCCTCTATCTTGAGTCTCCTTACACTGCCGAAAGGTGTAACCGGCAGCCCAACCTTGCAGTTCGCTTTCCTTTCGTAAAAATTCCTCCACCCTTTGGGAAAGGGCAGCTTTAGGGAGCTTCTGGTTGTCGAGGTATGTTGGAACTACTTGGAAACGATTGCCGAGCTGGAGAAGGCGGCTCCACCACATCCCCCGGTCTTGGAACTTACCGAGAAGGAATGGAAAGAACGCCAAGATGCCTTAGCCAACAGCAAAATCAAACCGTTCCCCATGGCTAAACGGGATACCCCGCAGCAAAATCCGATTTTAGCGTCGAATTCTATGATTTCTTAGGAATATATTGCTGCCGTAAGCTCACCAGTTCTAACCATTACGGTGGCATTCACGATCGTCCGGCGAGCAACCAAGTGCTTTTCGCACTTTAGAATTACGCAAAAACACATTATCAACCCTGGATAAGGAGGCAGGGTGAGGATCTGATAACCGAGCATATGTCTTGAACAGTGCCTCGACGGCTTTCTTTTCAGAAGGTTTCTGAGCCTTACTATTCTCAGCGCAAATGATGTTAGCAAAGAAAGCGATGGTTTCGAGTCGAGCCATGGGCGCGTTCATGCCATTTCCCTCCCGCTGTCGTTCCAGCAGGTAGTCGCCCATGGCCTCTGCCCCAATCCAGTCCGCCATTGCCTCACCCAATCTCGAAGCTTTCCCAAAAAATGTGCATTCAGGATGACTCCTAAATCGATCAAAAATACGTTCAGCGATCCGGTTCACATCGCCACCAGTCTCTCGAACAATTTCCTTGGCGATGTTTCCAGCAATTTGCCTCTGTTCTTTATCCGTCTGTCTCCTAAAATCACCACCTCTCGCCGAGTTAAGACATTTCATCACTTCTTCCAAAGGATACTCCACCGGACTGACACCGGCACTCGCCAGATGTAGAAGACCAAATTCTTCCGGGCTTACGGCTTGAGTGAGAGCATCCTTCCCGAACATCAACTCAGTGGGCAAAGCAAAACGAAATGACTTGCCTTTTTCTTGCTGCTTGGACTCAATGCTTAGAAATTTCACCAGAGATGCTATTTCTGGATCGTCTCTCGAGTCGGGTTTGCGCCCCTCTGCTTTTTCAAGCCTCTCAAGGTCTACGTTATATACTGAACATTGGCTGCCGCAGGGATCTATCGAATGTCCCATCTCATGTCCGATTACAGCAACCAGCGTCGCCTCCGGAAAGTCCATGAACTTGGGACAAATATTGATCGAATGGCTGGCAGGGGAATAGAAGGCATTCGGCAGAGTTCCGGAACAAGCCTCGTGACTAACGAGAGAAGACATTGCGGTAACATGAACGGAATCAATTTTAGCCACAAGTCTTTTCTCCGGTTCTGACCAGTGTGTTCTGTCTCTCCCGCCTGTTACGAGCAGAGTGATGCTTCTCTTGGTTCTTTGAACAAGAGATTCCAAGCGTTCCTGGTCGATCGGTTTCGTTTTGTCTGCCATTTGCGGGACAGGCTCGCGCGCTGAGAGGTGGGGCTTATCAATAGGCCATTTTGCAGACAAATCCTCAATTTCCTTTTTATGTGACAATAAGAGCGGTCGCAAAAGAGCGTTTAGTTCTTCCCAACTTACCTTTTTTGGTGCTGCATTCTGCTGATCTGCAGGCCATGGAAGAACGAAGAACTCTTTTCCTGAATGAGCAGAAGGATCAATGATTGGTAATAAGATATCCCGCACAACATCGCCCCGGTGGGCACTAAGGGCCAGTCTAAAATCAGGAGAAAGTTTTCCACTTAACTTGCTATCAAGGAATTCCTTAATGGCCGTATGACGATCCAAACCGTATTGAAAATAATCCAGGTCTGTCGAGCCATCCTCTTTCGATTTACTCCTATCGAAAGACAAATTGTGCATCATGGATCCGTCAGGAAAATGTATTGTTTCCTGGCTCGGAGGAAACAACTCGCACATATGTTTACCCGGGTTGTATTGTGCAATGAATTCAAAGCTGCAGGATGAGACTGGCTCCGTTTTGGTGACACCTAAGCTTCGGTAATCTTGTGGCCTATGAAATGTCTTGCTGGAATCGTGACTCGCCCCTGCCCTGGCTCCGCTAGCCGTTAGAGAAAATCCGAACATCCCCATAAGCAACACAGAGCGCAAACAACTCATGATGAATGACGATGAGTTTTCTACGGCAGGGCACGGTCGACTAACGACCAAAGCGAGAGACATATTTCCTCCAGCCACTCATTGAACTTAACTTTCGTTTAGTCTCGCAAAGCGTGAGCCTATTGTTCGTTCCGTTTAGTAGCCAATTCACTGTCACCGGGTAAGAACAGTGTCCTTTCAGAGGAAGCTGTTTAATGACTTCAATCAACGCTTTGCGAATTTGAAGATCGTCCTTCTCGGCGATTTGCCTTTGGCTGATTAGATTGCCATTTAAGAAAAAACCGATCAATTTGACGTCACTTTTTGTCAAGACGATACTTTCTTCGACAAACCCGGGAAAATCCACACGAATGCCCTCTGCCTTATCCAGAGTAGATCCAGGTACGCCAACCGCACTTGAACCCATGTTTGTCAGTAGAATCAAAAGACCTTTCATGCCCCACTGAATCAACGTCTTTATTTGCAGAAAGTCTTTTTTCCCTGGCATTTGAGCGCCTCACGAATTCTTGGATTTCTTAGAACGACATTATTCGTCCGATCAGCAGAAAATAACTTACGTTGACCTTGCGATACCACGTAACCACCAGCAATAGCACCAAAATCAGGATGTTTGTCCTTTTGTCTCAAATATTCCCTGCAATCGGTAGATGCCTGCATTGAAATGAGTGACAAAGCAGCTTGTTTGTTCAGCTCGGGCTTACTTTGATAACGATGAGCGATAAATTCTGCCGTAACTTCGGAACCTAGCCAGGATGCAAAGGCGGATTCCATTTCACTATTACTGCCCGGGTTGAAGTGACTGCATTCCGGTAGAGACTCAGCTCGTCTCAAAATTTCTTCATATTCTTTTCTAACCTTCGCCCGAGCCTCTTCGCCAACGATTCCTTGCAACTTCTCTTCTATGCTAGCTCTTATGTCCGAACGAAATTCTTCGACATTGAACCGGCGAAAACCACCGTTTTCGGGTTTATTTAGGCACCCCAACACATGGTTAAAAGGAAACTCCTTGGCAGGAATACCTTCCTGTAACAGCTTAATAGCTCCTGATTCTATAAATGAAGTAGCTTCGGCACCATCACTTATGTGCACAGGTGGAAGCAGCCGCGTTTTGTGGCCATCCGAAGTAAGAGGCTTAAAAAACACCTTGTAATACTGACTGGTCTGCTGCTCTTTCGTCACCTTGTTTGCGTCTAGCTCATAAAGATTCCATTGGGAAATACAAGGACCAACAAGCCTTGCTAGAGACTCAGATAAGTGGAAGTAGATGGCCTCCTCAGGAAAGTGATAGAATGCCGGGCACGCAATAATCTCACCATCAGTCGGCGAAAGGTTAAGAATGGGTTCCGGCCCACAGAACATCTTCCCCTGTTTGAGCTTGGCACTGCGGACTCTTTGAACAAGGGCTTTAAGATGTTCTCTGTTCGGCTGAGGAACATAACTTTGCAGATATTTTTCAATATTACGCTTGGCGTCCTCAAAAAGTCTTTCTGCTTTATTTCGCTGCCCTTCGGAAACGTCCAGGAGAGTTTGTATTTCTGGACTGTCGACGGCAACTTCGCGTTTGGCAGCTGCCGTTCGATAAGCTTCGTATTTCTTTCTTAGGGTTTCAAATCCATCTGTTCCCATAAGCGCTTGAAGTCTGCCTCGAACCTCCAATAATCGAACTCTCTGTAATCGGGCGCCACTTTGTTCAACGAGCCAAGGTATTATAATCGGTCTCTCCTCACTAACTTCAGGTGGGAGAAAGACTTGTGACCACATTTCTTCAGCCAAGCTGGTTTCCAAAAAATTTCGGAAGCTCTTGCCAGCCAATTTGTCCAACAGATTTTGAGCTGTTTTCAGAAAATCAAAATATAATTTTCTCTCTTCAACGCGATGGCTTTCGACTGCTTTCTTGATCTCCTTGGCTGACTTGTTAAATGCGGGAGCATTCAAATAGGCATAGTTGGGAATGGTTTGTCCATTCGCCAAAGGAATAAACGCTCCCGCTCCAACGTCAAAAATTTTGCAGTGACTTGTCAGGGACATAAAAGAACAGGCATCATTACTGTCAACGGATCTTGGCAGTGGCTGCCGCTGCTCCGCAGACGGTTTCTCAATACCGTGTTCTTTAAGATTGCCTAGACTGTAAGAGGAAGAATGATAAAGCAAACATAGCGCCACAAAACATTTTATCGCTAGCCCCTGGCACTCTCTGGAAACGAGTCCTACCTCAATCTGGGCTGCATTTTGCCCGAGAATATCTTCTCGGAAATTCTGAAGCATGCCTGAAAATCCGTCCGCTTTTTTACGCGATTTGATGCGTAGAATCGTACACGCTTCAAGCGGAGTTATGGTTTGGTGCCTGTACTTGATATTTTAGGTTCGCTACAGCTACAATTTCTGTTTTCTCCAAGATCCAAAAGGGCATACTTAACGGCGGAGACAAGGCAGCTCTCCAAATCTGTGTGAACTAGCATACCACGGTCGACGTCAGGTTTATTATCGGTTCCCAAATCTCGAGCCATGCCGCGATCAAAGTTTGGGATTTGGTCGGAAGGCAACTTTTTAACTATCCCCGGATCAGGATTTTGCCCCGGAGTAACCGGGCCGATTTGCCAGCACTTTCGAACGGCACGATTGAACCGCTCTAGCGCCAAAGAACGTTCGTCTTGCTTTGGCCGGCTTCCAGCTGCTTCCCGGACTTGCCGCCCGAGATTTGGGTTTTGTTTAACTTCCCGCTCAAGTGTCTGCCCAAATGGTTTTGCGTGAGTAGCATCTTTCGCACTCGCTGACACGGCAATGCATAATGCCGCCAGAATGTGAAATGTGATCTGCCATTTCATTTGCGTCCCCTCCCAGTTTACTAATGTTACTATCTGAACTTGCAACGTTCAAGCCCAAAGGAGCACCCTGCGTATTGACTCATAAATTGGCTAGGTTCCAGCCCTGACTCGAAGCGCGATGAACGGATAGGCATTATTGCCGCACACTTTTCGACAAAGTTATTTGGTTGTAACGATATTTAACTGGCCTTTTTATACCGATGCTTATCCATATTTGTCACAGGCGCGACGTGGCGGAGGAGGTCATTCACCTCCGATTTGATCTTGCGTAGGCGAGTGAGGATGAGGTCCATTTTGTGTGCAGAGAATTGGGAAAGCCCTATTTTTTTGGATTTGAGGGCTGTCATAGTGACGGTAAGCAGTTGGTTTGTGGAGATGGACGCCGGCTTTTCGAAATCAAACAGCCGCTCCGTGAG
>JACQOU010000355.1 GCA_016207775.1 Deltaproteobacteria bacterium | reverse complement strand
GTGCTGTAGCCTGCTTAAATTAATAATATCTGGCACAATGCATTATATTTCTGTGGATTTATGAGCTGCTTGTGGCATATAATAATGGCATGAGTAAAGCCATTAAAAACGTGGCAAACTTCCACGTCCCATTACCGGAGGCCATGTATAAGGTTCTTCGAGAAGAAGCGGACCGAGCCAAACAACCGGCGACTGAACTTGCTCGCGAGGCGATTGCTGAATTTTTGGAAAAAAAGAAAAGGAAAGTTCTTCATGAAGAAATTGCGGCATATGCCAAAAATTATAGCGGCCATTCTGATTTCGATGAAGATCTAGAGCGGTCTAGTGTCAAATTTATTTCCGATAAAGAAAACGAGTAGACGATGAGACGAGGCGAGCTTTATTGGGCTGACTTGAAACCAAGGTCAGGATCCGAGCAGCGGGGAAGACGCCCGGTTGTTATCATTTCTCATGATGGTTTTAATCAAACTCCATCATGGCGGTCAGTGATCGTGGTCCCTCTTTCAACATCGCCCACTCAGGCCGGTCGCGGCCCCACAGCAATTCCAATTTCGGAAGGCACGGGCAGCTTGCAAAAAGAAAGCGTAGCCCTATGCCATCAGATTACGACTTTAGACCGAAGAAAGCTGACGGAAAAGATCGGATCATTACCATCTGAAAAAATGAAGCTTATCGAAGGCGGCATAAAGGCTGCCTTAGACATGGGCTGACTCTATCGTCATTTATCTCTGAGACAGTCCGCTTAGTATTAATGGTGTAAACGCGTTGCCGTTGGTGAAGGCCATGCGTTTTCTCGGGTATGGGTGAGTTGGGCAAGCGATGTTGCCTGCATTACGATGGAAAGAAAACCTTTTAGGAAAATCAAGCTTGATTGCTCGCTCAAGCCCGCGCAACTAGGTAACCGCAGCTTGCTTTGTTTTTTGAATTTCGGAAGGATTACGCAGCTGAACCCGAGCAACCACAAGCGTGCTCTTCATCATCGACGGCCGAATCGACCGAAGAAACGTTGAAAAAATCCCCCAAAGATGCCGACTCGATTAGGGTTGTATGAACCGCGGCCATTACTTGAGTAGTCGGCAGAATCCGGTGAGGTGCCGGCGGCCGTTGACGGATCGACTGGCGGGTCGCTAGGTGTCGGGTCAGAGATGAGGCTACCAGTGCTTGGTGTGCTTGTTGTTGGTGGATCTGGAGGTGCGGCAGGAATATCAGCAATTGGCACGTCCCTAATGAAGGAACGTAGTCCAGTATTGGCAAGATTTTCATTTAGTAACGGATTACCTGATTCAGTTTTTAGTGATTCCAGCAATTCAGGTGCATACGATCGAAGTGCGGATGTCAAACGAGGTTTGTCTAACACCTCATTTAGAATCTGTCGTCGTTTCTCTGGGGAATCGGCATTGCGAAACGATTCTCCTAAATTGTCTATTAACGTTTCGGGAGTGGAGGAAGGTATTTCCCCTATGCCCTTTGCAACATTGGTCGGAATGGACTGGTCCTTGATATCGTTTGGCCCCAACACGGATGGAGGTGGTACGCCGTCCCAAGCATCTGGACCCGCAGGTGCGGGTGCCGCTGGGGATGCATCAGCAGGAGATGGGCCCGGAGTGTTGTTCCCGGCGTCAAAATTGGGGCTGGCCGGTACTGGCGCGGGTTCTTCTGCTGGTGTGACCGTTCGAGTGCTAGTGATCTGTTTTCCTTCGTCTACTGAGCGACCATTCAATTCCACCAACTCCCTGACGAGAGCTTCCTCATCATTAAGTTTTCGTTCGGCGCTATCAAGCTCATTTTTTTTCTGAATTGCCTGAACTTTTTCGGGCCCAGCACTACTCTTCAAGGCATTGTTATTATTAGTCCTTGCCTGCTCAAGCTGCTGCTTCTTTTCCTGGATGCGCCTGTAATTCTCATTGAGTTGTGCATATCTTTCTGCATTTGCGACTCTTAACTGGTTAGCTGCATTCACATCAGCAGTCGACCCGCCGGTTGCAACTTCTGAAGGAGTTGACTTGGGATCGAGTAATTTCAAATCCCCCAATCCCCCTTCTAACGGAACCGTTTTTGCTAAAGCAACATTTAACCCCGTTAAGGAAAGAATAAATATAACTAAGATTCGCGGGCCTTGTGGAGTGAATATCTGCATGGCTGTCTTCCTCCCAAGTTGCAGTTCGCTAATACAAAACTAAGCAAGCCACAGGCCAACTCCCGGCGCGAACAAAAAGGCATAGATCTTGACGACGATTCGTCAATTTACAGTACACTTCTGCTGTCTTTTAAAGATAACAAAAGAAATCCGAAAGTTACTCCGTTCACAAAGTAATCAGATGATTTGCACAAGCGGAATACAGTCATTCTGCGGGTTATTTCGGCGTACTATCGAAGAATATTCCGCTGTTTACCCTGTACCCAACCTGTACACGGAAGCTGTCCAAAAAAAACTCAGTTTTTTTGCATTGAATAACCGTAAGTTCCTCTGCTTGGGATAACCCAAGTCTTGTCTTGCTCCATTCATTGTGCCGTTACGCAAGCTGCGGTCTTGTGGTACCGCCCTTGCACCACTATTCTTGGGGTACTGGCGTTCCATGCCGTACTGCTCGGGGGGTTATGAAAAACTGCTGCCCAACTTTATTGCTTGCCTGCCTTCACTCCCGATTTGTCTGCTTCTTTGCTATCAGTGCTTTCAGTATATTTGTGTCTTCAGCTCCCGTCCTGGGTGCTGAGGGCACTATCGGTCCAGCCCAGAATGCTAGTAAGGCAGCGGATGCCAATGTTTTAGCCCGGCAAACGGAGTTTGAAGAGGCAAGAACGCAATACGAGGAAGCTAAGAAGAAAAATAATAAGAAGGACGAAGAGGATAAATGGAACAAGGTCGATGCAGCCGCGCGAATGCTAATGGAAGCACTGGCAGCCCAAATGGCTACGGAATCGGCATTAGCCAGAACGCAATCAAGTGGCACCGTGGGGACTTCGACTGACCGAGAAAAGTTCATGGCTGGAAAGGGCTATAAGGTGTCGTCAAATCCAAATGATCAATACATGGCGAGTAAGGGAGGGGCTGTCTACGAGAAACTCTATAACGAAGGCAAAGGGTACCTGACGCAGGATCAGATGGCTGACTCGGGATTAAAGCATATTGATCCGACCACGGGAAAGCCGCAAGATTATGTTGGGATTGTTAACGGCGAGCACGCATGGGGAAGCTTAGAAAAAGATGGGTTGAGGAACCTGAACTCCTGGAATGCTGGCGGTCCCAACACACCTGCTCATACCGAAGCGCTTATCACGAGCTACGATCCCAAAACCGGAACCATGACGGTCAGGGGAGATATACCCGCCCAGTACACGGTCTCAACTTTTGAGGATCTGAAACAAGGCTTGACGTCTGGTAGCGACAGTCAGCCATGGTCTTTTTCGCGCCCCGATGTCGTCGATCTTAAACAGCCGTATATGGGCACAGATGGGCTCAAATATTTCTGGAGTGAAAGTGACGCCGGATATGTGGGATTTACGCCCACTGATTTGGCATACCCAGATGAACGCTTAGCCTCTAACGGCAGAATCTATGACATCGTAGGAAATCAGGCGCGTCTGTGTAGTGCCTGAAGCCAGCCGGCAGGCTGGCAGGGTGCCAGTCAAAGCAAGTAAGGGGAAGGGTCGTCTTGTGAATCACATGACTTCGAACCCGAAAGGTTGTTCCCTCACTGCTCCGCCCCCGCTGCTTGTATTCCGAATCGCTCCGCTGCGATTGCCAGGGAACGATCGTGGGTCAACATGATGAGCGGAAGCTGGGTGGTCTGTTTCCACTTGAGAGCAGAAAAGAGGTGGATGCCGTCCAGGGTGCCGAGTTTAAGTCCTATCGGATTTCCGACCACTTCAAGTATCGGATCCACTGGAATGAGTTCAAGATGGTCAAACGCCTTAAAGAGAAACTGGGCCGCGCGCGCCTGGTCTGCCTCGGAAATAGATTCAAGCGCAAAGAGGCGGTCCAGAGTCCGCAGGGATTCAGCCCTGATCAATCGGCTTGAGATGCCCCGAGTAACTGATGCAAATTCACGCAGGGGCCGTGCCTGCTTGAGCGCAAGCCTCAAGAGTACTGAACTATCGACATGAGCAATCATCGTCGTCGGTGCCCGAGCAGCAACCGTACTACATCGGTTTTTGGAGCTTTTGCCACTTCCGATTTCAGTTTCGAAATATCCGCCGGATTCTTAAGCGGCGGAATGGTCGTAAAGCCATGGTTCTTCTCGATCCCACCAATTACCGCGATAGGATGACCGCGATCCCAAACCTCGATCATTTCTCCGGAACGCACCAATCTGAGATATTTGGCGAGATTCGCTTTCAGTTCACTGGTTTTCACTGATTTCATATGAACCTATCGTGAACTTTTTCGATCATGAAGTAAACAGGCCTCGGTAGCATACGTGTCATCCCTGTTACTTAACAGGGTAAGAAGTTTAGGCGTCCTCAAGCAAGAAATCTTCCATCGTAATCCCGCGAATGGACGAGGTCTCAAAGCGAGCCTGATTGATAACCACTAGCTTTGCCTTCGGATGAGATTTTACGAACCAATCATACTGGAGAGGGCTTGCATGGCCACGTTTCACTTCAATGAAGTCAGATGGAGATTGGACGAAGTCCACTTCATGCTCTTTGCTCTCCCAAAATGCGAGCGAATCGGGTATTTCCACACCCCGGATACAGGCTCGCCTCCATATTTCTTGAGCAACCAGCCACTCGTAATACAAGCCCTGCTCGGCGGAAGTTAACGATTCGAAATCATCGGCGGTTTTGGGCTTCTTGGGGTGCCAGGTGGTCGCACAAAGCAGATTCACAAAATGATATTTGCAAGGGCGCCTCCGCAGAAGCGTTCTCTTGCTCGAATCCCAGCTGTACGCAGGGATCACACACATCAAATCGCCGAGCAGGTCGATATATCCCTGGGCAACGGTATTGTTTGCCAAACCAGCTTCCCGGGCGAGTTTCGCTTGTCCCACTGGGGTTGCACCGTAGCGATGTAACACTTCAAGCACTCCTAGTAACGAGGAACGTGATCTGCCCGTAACAGCAAACTCCCCTAATACCCAATCATTTATCATTTGTGTGACAAACTCCGGCAGTCGATCGTTACTGCCCAACTCGGAGCAGGCAATGGGAGAGCCACCAGATAATAAGTAGGAGCTAAGCGTTCGCTCCTTCAGTCGCTCCCCACAAACTCGTTTAAACTCCTTATATGAGATCGGGGTAAACAGGTAAGAGGTTCTGCCAAGACGCCCTTTTCTGCCCGGAAGCCGCTCGGTTCCATGCCTTAGATCCGCTGCTTTCGATCCCGTTGTTACAACAAGAACTCGGCGCAACTCGCCCGAATCAACTAACCGCTTGAGAGCCCTTTCCCAGTTTGGAATAGAAGTAATTTCATCGATAAAGATTCGCTTTATGGTTGCCGCGGATTTAAAGAGTGAAATGACTGTCCTGATTTCAGCAATCAGCTCATCGGCATCACGTAACTCATCACTATTCAGATAAAAGGCCGTTCCCGGCCCATACTTTTTAATCGTATTAAAAATCTGTTGCTCAAGCCACGTGCTTTTACCGTACTGCCTCGGGCCCCGAATAAGCAATACTCCTGGTATCTCTGGTAACTGCTCCAACCCAAAATCAGTTGCAAAGACATATTTTGATTGACTCAGTTCCTCCAGATGAGGCAAAACTCCTGGCTGGTTAGCTTTTCCATTCAGTAAATGTTCATTAATGTGTCTAACGTCCATAACGTTACGTTACCTAACGTTTGTAACGTTAGCAATCGCCATTTTGTGGAGAACGAAGAGCTCGACGATTTCTGCTTGCCGAGGTTAGTTCTTATGGCTCGCTACCCAAGGTTTTCTTTCCCGGGTAACACATTCAACTATCCCTAGCCGATTTCGGCCCGCGCTCGGTCGATCATAAATTGGACGGCGGGGCATGCGTTCACGACCTCAATATTTAGTTGACGGAATTTAGCGTTAAAAATTCTGAAGATTTCGTCTACGAAACCCTGTCCGATAGATTCGACTCCTTGAAAGTCGAAAACGATACGCCTGAATTTCTCTAATCCTATCACCAGCCGCTTTGCCTCAGACCGAGAAACATAGGGTCCCTTGGCAGGGCTCAGGCGTACTTTGATTTCGGTCTTGTCGAAGGCGTAATCTGCCCCAGAGTACTGCTCGAATAATTTCCTTAGATCCTTGCGGGTGCGGGTGCTGATTTGAAACGACACGCGAGTACCCGTAAGTTTTCTTGGTAATTCCTTTACAAAAAGGTCCCCAACCCTATTGTCCACGATGAGATTCAGTTTGTGACTCTCAATGGAAAACCGATCAGCAGCTCTTGAAGTGAAAAAGATTCCCTGGCCAGAGTGTTGCTCCGGCATGGTTGTTTGCTTGCCCTTAAGGATGTGTTCAATCGCTTCATAGTGATTCTGTAATTTAAATTTTTTTCGGACGTTTTCAAAAAGCCCGATGCCTTTGTCTATGACAGTAAATTGACTGCGGCTTTCTCTAAGGTTTGCCTCAATAGAGACAGTCGATGCCCCTGAGTGTTCAATGGCGTTGTTGACCATTTCGGTAAACGCGTAGGAAAAAATTTGCAAACCGTGTAGCGATAGGTGCTTGTTAAAGTTTAGGCGAATGGCTATTTCGGCGAACAGTTTGTCTTCTTCAAGTCCCGCTGTTTTGCGTTTTAGCTCTAGTTCGGCATTCGTTTTCATAGCCCTATTGTAAGGTTTTTCTCACCCAGAAGACATCCGTAAAATGAATTTCAAATAGAGCCCCTGACGGGCTATCCGTTGTTTCTCGATTCATCCCAGGACAGTAAAACCGGCAAGAATAGCTGCCTTCTTTAGCGTGTTATCGTGTGTAAGGAAGACGCAATCTGTGCTGGTTTGCTCACGCCACAAAATAGCGGAACACAGATGAATGGCATCCAAGGTTCCCAACGAAACAGCAAAGTTGCTTCCAGCTTTATCAAGCACTTTGTCTGAGACTTGAATCCACTCAATGCAATCCATACTGTCGTAAAGCTCTCCAACGGCCGTATAGTGCTCTTTTTCAGTCAGTAATCTTGCGAGTCTTGCCCTGTCCAGCGTGCGCAAGCACTCTGTCTTTAGTACCTTGCTAGAGATGGGCCGCTTAAGCTTAGAAAATTCGTGAAGCCGCCCTTTTTGGTTTAGCACAATACGCATCAAGACCGAAGAATCCAGATACCCAATCATCTTGTCTGCCTGTCTTTGAGAATAAGTTCCACGACATCAAAAGCTTTCTTTGGAGAGATACTAAACGGATACTTTGCCAGAAGTGCAGGGTCTTTCCTCGAAGGCACAATCTCCAGGGGTGTGTGGTTACGTATAGGATGAATAACAGCCACAGGAATCCCTCGTTCAAGAATCTCCACTTCTTCTCCAGATTTAACACGCCTAAGGTAGCTAGACAGTCGAGCCTTGAAGTCAGCAATTCCAGCAGAACTCTTATTAAAAGGTTTCATAGATGACCTCTACAGACCTATTATATAGCTTTACGGGTCATAAATCAATTGTGGCTGGAAGGCTTCCCGGTTTACGTTCCCCGCATCCGTGCCACTTTCAACAGAGCAGCCACTGAGATGGCGTCAGTGATTTCGCCACGGAGGACCATGGCGAGGGCCTCTTCAAATTTTACTTTTTTGACTTCCAATGTTTCGTCGTCTTCGGGCTTTGAAGCACCCATGGAAAGGCCGGTGGCCAAATAGACAATGGCCCGTTCATCTGTGGCAGAGTTGGAAAGATGCATTTGCAAAATTTCTTGCCAGTGTGCAGCTTCAATGCCGGTTTCTTCCTTCAGTTCGCGCTGAGCGCTTTCGATAGGGGGAATGTCAAGCGCTCCGCCGCCTTCAGGGATTTCCCAGGAGTAAGCGCTCAGAGGATAACGGTATTGCCCGACGAGCCAGGTAAAGCCCTGTTCATCGATGGGGACAATGCCGATAGCGAGATGTTTGAAATGAACGACGCCGTAAATTCCAGGTCCGCCCGTCTGATGGACGACTGAATGTTCCGTTACCGATATCCAGCGGTTTTCATACTTGTTCTGGGAGGCGGTCGTTTTCCAAGGGCTTTCTTCCATTAATTAATTTTGAGCCAGTGGGGCCTCATCACCTTCCTTGAAGTTAAGCTCGGTTTTTACGACTGCCTGCTTTTGCAATGAAGTCAACCACTGCTCCAGCACTTCATTCTGAGCTTGTGAAGCAAGCGTCGTTTCCACCGATTCCTTTTCCTTTGCGAAGTCGGCCTCCTTTGGCTTTTCCAATGCAATCATCTTGATAAAGAAATATCTGTCCTGGTAGGCGAGCAATTTTTTGCAAAGAGGTTTATCGGGAGTAAGCTCGAAAGTTGCGTCAACGATATTGTCGGCGGCTCCAATTTGTGGAATGTGTCCTTGCCCAAGGGAAAATAGGCCCGTTTTCTTTATTTCGATTCGGGCTTTCTTCAGCTCGGATTCGATGCTTTTGCCCGCCGCAAGGAGAGTATCCCACTCCTTTCGTTTTTGCTCGGCATAGTCTTTGCGCATTTTGTCTGTGACCATTCGTTCCGAAACATCTTTTTTCACTGCTGCAAAGGGGCGCGTGATCGCGTCCTTTTTCTCAACGAGCTGAACAATGTAAAAACCCGTGCCGGTCTCAACAGGTACGCTGACCTCACCCTGCTTAAGACTATCGATAGCCTTTTCCATGGCGGGATCGAGGCTTCCCTTATCGACCCAGCCGAGATCCCCGCCCTTTTTCGCATACTCATCATCAGAGAGCGTTTTTGCCATTTCTGCGAAATTGGCGGCAGTTACTTTCTTGGCCGCTTCATCGATCTTGGTTTTCGCAGCATCTTTTTGAACCGCTGAGGCCTGGAAAGGTACTGCCGCCCGGATCTGGCGGACATGGATACGAGCTTTATCAGTAAAGTCCCTGATGCGCATATTATAGTACTGCTGCAACTCCGGTTCCGGCGTGTCCTTGATAAATTTTTCGACCGCATTGTTACCAGGCTGCTGTTTCGGACTCAGAAGCTCAAAGTCTATTTTGGCGTATTGCAACTCCACTTTTGTATTCTTGAGTTCAAAGGCTTGTTTGATTTCGTGAGGGGTGAAATGGGCGCGTTCGGAAAGGTAACGATAAAGCTTGGCCACCAGCAGGTGCTCTCGCTGGTTTTTTTCTTCCAGTCCCCGGTTAGGCACTTGGGCGTAAAGTTGGGAGTCAAATTTTCCGTTTTTTTGGTACATCGGCAAGGCGCGGATGTAGTCGGCGAGCTCAGCGTCGGGAACCAGGACATTCATTTTGCGGGCTTGCTGTGCCAGAAGTTTGAATTTCACAAGCTCGTCCAGCGTTTTCTGGGGTACCCGAAGAGCTGTGAGCAGCCGCTCATCATACTGATTGCCCAGTACCGCTTGATATTGCATCAGGCGGCGCTCCAATTCCCTCCTGAACTCAACCGTCGTGATGATTTCACCATTCACACGAGCAGCAATGGTGGGACCGTTTTTGTCGCTTCCCATCTGGCCGACTCCGTAAAATGCCATAACGGCCGCAACCATCATGATGAGAAAAGTGAATACCCAGTTTTCTTTTCGTTTGCGAATTGCATCGAGCATGTTTGGTAACCCCGAAAGAGATTGTTCCTGCGATTTCTTTAGTATCTAAAGTATGTTACATATAGAGGCAAAGTTTGGCAAAAGCAAGGCCAAGGGGAAAGCCAAGGGGAAGGCCAGTTCCCAGTTTTTTTTTGAAATAAATGGACAATCAGCGCAAATACGCCTTTCTTGGAATATTAACGGCGATGATCTGCTTGCTGGCTTTTTACATTTATCGCCATCGGCAGGGCAGGACAGGTCGGATAGACAATTTTCTCATTTCTGCGACTGGTCAGTTGCAAAAGCACTCCTTTTATTTGCTTCGCGGCAGCCGTACCCTTGTCGACCACTATGTTTTGCTCGTGAATGCAAGGAAACGTAACGAGGAGTTGGAAAAGGAAGTCGTATTCTTACGGTCAAAACTTGCCTCTCTCCAGGAGGCGGACGTGGAGAATCTGCGGTTGAAGGAAGCATTGCATTTTAAAGGGCAACTTAAACAGCCTCTGATGTCGGCAAGCGTGATCGCTCATGATGTGTCATCGGACTATTTTGGTATTCGTATTGATCGCGGAAGCAAAGATGGAGTGCAAATGGGGCAGGGTGTGATCAGTCCTACAGGACTGGTCGGACGCATTCAAAGAGTGGCTCCCGATTATTCGGTTGTGCTGACGTTACTGGATCCGACGAGTAACATCGACGTTGTGGTTCAAAGGAGTCGGGCGAGAGGTATTCTTTCAGGTCAGGCAAAGCAGCTGACATGCAAGCTTAAATATCTAGATAAGTTGGAAGATGTGGCCGTGAATGACACGGTTATCTCTTCTGGATTTGGATCCATTTTTCCGGAAGGTCTGCTGGTGGGCTACATCTCTGCGGTCATTCCAAGTCCAAATGGGGTGTTACAGACTGTAACGGTCAAAAGTGCCGTCGATATCTATCGCTTGGAAGAGGTGTTTGTTGTTTTTCCTCCAACCGAACCAGAAAAGACTTCTTAGCAGCTTTAATCCGTTGCTAATGTGCTTAATGATTCTGTTGCTTATTGTTCTGCGTACAACGGCCGAGCCGATTCTTCCCACTGCATTCTGGCAGTGGGACCTGCTTCTACCTTTTGTCGTCTACTTTGGGCAACGTCGACCCGTTATCGAGGGGCTACTTCTGAGTCTTTTCGCAAGCCATCTTTATTCCATTTGTAGCAGTGCCCCTATCGGGGTATTTGCTGTTTACTACGTTGGATTATTCTTCCTGGCGCGCGTGCTCAGCTACGTTATTTACGCAAATCGTATTCACACTATCTTGCTGTTGATGTGGGTCCTTTCGCTTTTTGGAAAAGCTTGGCTTTGTGGGATTGCTGTCTGTTTTGGGCATGGCTGGCCACTTGTCGGTCAAGGGTGGGGGCTATTGGGGAGTGTCACTTTGAACGCGTTCATCGGATCGATTTTATACTGGTGGGTTGGAATGATTGATCGCATGACGTTTAAGGCTCCGCAAGCGAACATTCAACTGTCTGAGAACGAAATATGATAGGTCGCGAAGATGAGG
>JACQOU010000354.1 GCA_016207775.1 Deltaproteobacteria bacterium | reverse complement strand
CCTGGTAGCTCGTCGGGCTCATAACCCGAAGGTCGTAGGTTCAAATCCTACCCCCGCTACCAAAATTTTCTTAATGATTTCAATTGGTTGAGAATGACAGTTCTCAGCTCTTTTTTTTCTTTCTCCTTAAAATGTAGCACAAATGTAGCACCGAAAAATTTTTATCGTCGACAATGACTTGAGCTTGCCAAAAGAGCCCGACGTGTGTCCTGGTCTCGATCTCTTTCGATTTTGTTCGGTTTTTTGCTTGTTCGCCCTCGAAAAAAGAACTTTTCCGAACCCGACGAGCATTCTGTGTCAGGTAATCCATTCCCAGCGATTTAATATTTGAC
Organism: Deltaproteobacteria bacterium; assembly: GCA_016207775.1. Lineage (GTDB taxonomy): Bacteria > Bdellovibrionota > FAC87 > UBA2466 > UBA2466 > JACQOU01. The sequence goes on along the minus strand of JACQOU010000354.1, from coordinate 2,418 downwards.
TGCTGATCAAAAGAAATCCATGGAAGCTCGAATAAGTGATCTGGGTGAACTAAAGCGTAAGGAATGGAAGCAACGGTGGCACTCGCTTCGAGAGAAAACACGGTTAGAGATGACTAAGGGAACTGATCCAGCAAAGGGCTAGAGTTCAAAAACTACTTCGTCAACTGGACCCTCTGGGAGCCGAGATTCCGGGCAGGGACCTGACCTTCCTCAAAAACCGAACTTAAAATATTTCTTAGTTTGGTGCACCAATAAACAGGACAGTCTAAACAGCATTGTTTTCCCCCCGAAAAGCATTCGTTTACCACGATGAGTTATTGCTCCGCAAGGCCTGTTCAGGTTGGTGGGTTCGTGCCTCTAATTGGAACGCTTGACGGTCCCCCGGAGCAACCGTATTGAAGACATGGAGAATCTGCAAATGGCTGGAAAGCAAGAAAATCAATGGCAACCCAAGCCGGGACAGTGGCTTGTCTTTAGAACGGATACCCAGGTACAGAACGATCCAGTTGATATTTACGTAATGATGCAGCTCCCTTCTCTGTACGCATATGGGTCTTTTGTAGTCCAGGGCGAACAACCCGTAAAGAAAGAGGTAGGGAAGCTTCTTGAGGCCGGGTTTAAGAAAGATGGTAGTTGGCCATCGTATTTAACACTTCCCAAAGGTGATCCCGCTGAAAAGCTATTCCGAGAAGTAGCTGAGCCTCACGGCGTTAAAATAGACGTTCGACCCAGCTCTGAACTAGAACCATACGCCGCGCCATTTAAGGCAGGTTTTGCCAAGCAAGCGTATTCGCCTGCGGGAATGTTAAGTCTTGAAGAAGATGAGTTGGATAACGATGACCTCGAATCGGCGCGGGCGGGTATTCCGGACAGTTATGACCCCTGTCCGTGTGCATCCGGCAAGAAGTACAAATTTTGTTGCAAGCGAACATTTCGCGAAGTGATCATGGCGATGACGGACGCGGAAGATGGCCATTACAAAGAGGCTTTAAAATGGATGGCTAAAGCCGAAGCAATTAACGGCCCAAATGGCGAAGTTCTGTGTCGATACGGCATCGTGTACAGCCATTTCGATCAAGAGAAAGCTGATGAGTACTTGGAGAAGTGCCAGAGACTTTTTCCCAAATATCCGAGAGTTCATTATCTACGGGGAATCGAACACAAAGAGAAGGGAGAGCGTGAGGCAGCGCTTGCGGCATACAGGAGAGCTATTGAACTCTATCTTCCTACAGATCGATATCATCTTAATGAGGTCTGGAATAACGTCGGAACTATTCAATACGAACTACGCCGTTACGAGGAGGCGAAGGCTGCCTGGGAAAAAGCGCTCGTTTACTTGCCTTCGGATCGCGTAACCAAAAAGAATTTGATTGAGTTTATTTACGCCAACCCCGCCATCCCTGATGAGCTTAGACGCCCCAGTCAATTTGTAGAACGCTTTATGGCGGCGAGAATCGGGAATGAAGGGAATCGAAATGGCGAATAGGCATCAATCTGATCGCCAAAAACAACTGCGGAAAAAGAGACATGAGTGCGCCTTTCTATTTGACTCGACAATGGCCAATTGCCTAGCCGAAGTTGAGCGCGACGAATGGGAGTGGGCCATTGAAATGGCAGGCGGAAATGTAAGCGAGGCCGCCGTCCTGACAGGGATCAACAATATACCCCGGAATGCCCGGGCTCTTTGGGGTAGATCACCAGCTCAGGCGTTGGATTGTTACCGACAATGGACCAACCAAAAAGCGACACGAAAGTAATTGGCGAGGCGGTGAGAAGTATTATGTCAAAACGGAACAATCAATCGGATTGGAAAAGCCTGAAACACTGCATCGAATCGCAAGATAACAGGTCATTGGTTGCGTTAATCAAAGAGCTCTTTGAGTTATCGACTGACAATAGTGACTTTATTAGGGCAAGGTACGCTGATGTTGAGGATGCGCTCAAGCGGTATAAGAGCATAGTTTCGGATGCCATCTATCCTGATTTTATGAATGATCGGCGCGCGCGCATTGACTTTGCTACAGCAAGAAGGGCCCTTTCTGATTTCAAACGTGCTTGTGACGATCCTGAGAAAGTTCTGGATCTCATGATTCATTATGTCGAGATTGGAACCCGACAAGCCAACGATATCTGCGTTGATTATGAATCCTACTATACAAGCCTTGAATCGATGTTTTCATCAATAATTAGAATGCTGGCTGGCAAAGAAAAGAAGTATGGAACTCAATACCTTCCTCGGCTCCGGCAAATTGCAAGAAAAGCATCTGATGGTTATGGATACCAGGATACTTTGAGAGAAATGTTGGAGGACATGACTGTAAACGGAGGTCGGGCATGAGGCGAACTGGAAAGCACGGAGCAACCCCAAAACTCTCATGGGAAAGGAGGGTCGAGTACACGCTCGCGCTTGGGCAGTTT
>JACQOU010000362.1 GCA_016207775.1 Deltaproteobacteria bacterium | reverse complement strand
TTCGGATTCAGCAGCCGGCGCTTAGCAAGGCTGTTAAGCGCTTGGAGGAAGATTTAGGAATAAAACTATTTGAGCGAAGCAAAAGGGTGGTCACTCTAACGGCCTTAGGTGAGGAAGTATTTGGTATTTGTAATCGCATCTTCTCCGATTCTGAACTAATCAAGTCGCTTGCAAAAGCTCGCGGAAATGTCTGCCAAGGCCCCTTGAGTTTTGGTGCAAGTGATTCCATTGCATCACACCTCGTCCCTGACCTCTTGGTGTCATTTCTCAAAAAGCACCCCGCCGTTCGCCCTTCTATTTTTGCTGGGACTTCGACTGCAATCGTCGAAGAAATCACTCGTGACGGAATAGAGTTCGGAATCTTTTTTACTCAACCTAAAGCACCGGCCGTTCAGGTGGAAGAACTGGGGAAGATTGCATTCTTGCTGGTGGGCTCCAAGAACTTTATAAAGAAAAAAGATATTGAACAATACCTTATTGCGTCACGTGATACAGATTATTACGGTCCGGGGTCTTTTCCGGCAATGCAACTTTTGAAAGAAAGCGGCTTAAAGCCGCGAGTAGTTATCGAGGCGAACACACTCGATGCTCAAAAACAGATGGTTCTGCGTGGCCTGGGAGTTGCACTCCTACCCGACTTTGTGGTGCACAAAGAGCTTCAGAAAAATCGGCTTAAGCTGCTCGCGCCTATCGAGAAGTACTCGTTTACACTAAAACTTGTTCGACGATTCCACCGCCCCTTGTCTCTCAATGGCGCTCAATTTTTGGAGTGCTTTAAGGAGAATGTTCAATTTAGATGAGTTTGGACCGGAAGGGGATCGAACCCTCGACCCTCAGACTGCCAGCCTGATGCTCTCCCAGCTGAGCTACCGGCCCATTTTGGAAGCCTTACCTCTACCAAATTGCGCAATGAGTGGCAATCACCCGGTTTTCGGGGCATCTCCAAGCGCAAGGTGGACCGCATTTCGAGTGGTTCGTTTGGCGGAGTACATGGCATCATCGGCAAGCCTTAGCAGCGTTTCGCGTTCCGAAGCATGTTCTGGATAAGTGGCAATTCCTATGCTTACGGTTGCACGGAGTCGTTGATTTTTTACTACGAACAAGCGTCGTTCGATATTTTTTCTTATCCGCTCAGCGATTTCCTTGGCGCCTGCCGTTGTGGTGTCATGAAGCAATACAACAAATTCGTCCCCTCCATATCTAAAGACGGGGTCAACATTACGAACCGCATACCGAATGGTTCGTCCGATGGTTACTAAAAGCTCGCTGCCAACCACGTGGCCGTGTTCATCATTTACTTTCTTGAAATGATCAATGTCGATGAAAAGAACCCCAAAAGCCTGTCCTGAATTCTTGCATCTTAGGATAGCGTTGGTGATTGCGAACTTAAGGTACCGTGAATTGTACAAGCCTGTTAAATCATCGATAAATGTTTGCTGTTTGATCTCATCGAATTTCTGGATATTAAACAGGCTGAGTTCAGAGTGATCCAACAGCAGCAAACAACGCGAGGTGGTTGAGGGACTGGGACGTTTTTTTAATCCCCAACAGAACAAAATATTTTTAGGATGGTGCTGGCACGACAGTATGAATTTTCCTTTTTCGTAAAACTCCGTTCGATTATCTTTCTTGAAGCGTTCCAAAAACGTTTCCTGGGGGAATTCGAACAAAACCTCCGAGGGAGAAATTTTTCTTGGAATTGAGCAGCTGACTTGTGCGGGCTGTAGCGTTGACTCTTCCAGGGCAATCCAGGCACAACCTGAGGTGCCCAGAGTTTTTTGTAAATATTGAAGCGTGTACAATTTGACCAGATTAGCGGTGGTTGCTGCGGAAATTTGGCTGGCTGCCCTGACAATTTCCGCACGGTCGTCGGTCGGAGCGAGCTGCCGCAGGAGATCCTGACTTTGCTGGCACTTGCGAATGCTCCAAGAGAGTTCCTCGGGGCTTGCTGGTTTTAACAAAAAGTCTGCAAATCCAGCACGGACTGATTGCATGGCCGCTTGCGAGGAGTCCTGAGAGGAAAGTGCTATCAGTTCGCTTTGACTAAAAGCGCCACGAATATGTTCAAGTTTTGTCTCACTGGCAGAGCTTCCAACAGCATCTAAATCCACAATGACAATGGTTGGTTCCGCCCCGGCATGATTGAGCAGCTCTTCCAGATTACTAAACCATTTGATCTCCATTTCTATGGCTGAGACAAGATTCTCATAAAGATGCCGCATTTCGTCTGCTGGTTGTAAAAAGAAAATAGATTTTTGGTGCATTGCAGAGCTCATTTTTTTCATGTGTGGATGAGTCTATATTATAGCAAACCCACCAAGGGGTGCATGCTTACAGAATTCGACAGCCTCTTTGACAGGTGTGTGGCGAATTTTGTCAGCTGCGTTGAGCCGTAGACCTTCAAAGGCAAGTCTTGAGTGGTCTTCATTTTGCTTTAATAAACTTCAGTACGAGGGAAGGTAAGTTGAAAACTGAAAGAATACAAGAATGGTGTACATTAATTTGAAAGAGAAAAGCAGGCAGTTAAATTGGATACCAGTATTATTGCCGGTATTCGGAATCGCAGTGGCATTATTGGTTTTTCCGATCACAAAATATGAGGAGCCAACGCTAAGGCCTCTCGACGTGGAGGAACAGGAAACCGTATTGTCCGCAATTTCCAGGCTCCAAATGAAGTCGCCACGCTTGAGTCAGTGGGCCGAAACGGTAAAGGGTTTGGTCATTCATTCTAAAATTCCGGTATTTGTTGACGAGGGTGCAAATAAGGACAACGGTGGCCAACTGATTATGTACATGGGCGCGAGTATTATTTTTGTGCCCGGTTTCTTTGACGCGGATACGTCAATACAAGAACAAGCCTTATCGCAGATCATCGTAGCGGTGGCTCCGGGTTTATCCCCGGCAGAAGAACTAGTCGTTGTGGACGAGTAAAGCTATTGCTATAATAAAAAAGTAGTCGTATCTATTTTGTCCTTTTCAGGAATCCCTGACATGTCAAAAAAAATGGTGATAGCGCAGCTGGGCTGCGGCTACTGGGGGCCCAATCTCTTAAGAAGTTTTGTATCCCAAAGCGATTGTTGGATGAAATGGGTGGCAGAACCGAATAAGAAACGTATGGCCTACCTGGAACAAAATTTCCCGACGGTTCGTCCTATTTTGAATTATGAACAAGTGCTGGACGATCCGGAAGTAAAAGCTGTCGTTATTGCTACACCCGCTTCAACACATTATTCACTGGCACGGAATGCATTGCTGTGTGGAAAAAACGTCTTTGTGGAAAAGCCTTTGGCCATGAGCGTGGTGGAAGCCGATGAATTAATCCGGCTCAGCACTGAAAGAGGCCTCATCCTAATGGTAGGTCACACTTATCTGTACAACCCCGCTGTGACTTATCTGAAGGAATTTCTTGATAAGAAGGAAATTGGGCAGCTTTATTATATCTACAGTCATAGGCTGAATCTTGGACAGGTGCGGTCTGATGTTAACGTGTGGTGGAACCTGGGGCCTCATGATGTGAGTGTTTTGCTTTACCTTATGGGTGGTCAGCTTCCGGAATACATTTCAGCTCAGGGAGCCGATTATTTGCAGCCTAATATTCACGATGTCGTTTTTGTGACTCTTCGATGGGCAAGTGGCGTTGTGGCCCATGTTCAACTGAGTTGGTTGAATCCGGCAAAGGTCCGCGAGATGACTTTAGTCGGGAGTAAGCGAATGATCGTTTACGACGATGTCAAAGACGACAAAATAGCAATTTTTGATAAAGGCGTTGATCGAGTGCCCGTGGTGGGTGAAAAAATGGATTACGATCTGCCAAATAATTTTCAATTAAGACATCGGAGTGGTGATATTGTATTTCCGCGGATTGACTTTAAAGAGCCGTTGAAGCTAGAGGCAGCCCATTTTCTCGAATGCTTACGTACTGGAGCAACACCCTTAACAGATGGCAGGCATGCCCGCAGCGTAGTGGCTGTGCTGGAAGGTGGTCAGACTGCTTTGGAAGAAAGCAGGATAGTGACACTGGGGCCAGCACAGTTGCTTGCAGCATAATCTTTAATTCTTTATGTATCGCAACCATAAAATTGCTCTCGTCATTCCAGCATACAACGAAGAAAAACTGATTGGTCCAACGCTCCGTTCGGTCTCTCCCGAAATCGACCAAATCTATGTGGTAGATGATTGTAGTACCGACAAGCAAAACGAAGTGATACAGGAGATTGCGAAGGCCGATCGCCGAGTCACGCTGATTCGCCATGAATTCAACCAGGGACCGGGGGGCGGCATTATCACTGGATATCGTAAAGCAAGTCAGGATGGCTGTGATATTGCGTTGGTCGTCGGTGGCGACCATCAGATGAATCTTCAAGAGGCTCGTAATTTTTTAGATCCTATTATTGAAGGGGTGGCTGACTATACGAAGGGCAACCGTTTTGTCTTATCCAAGCTGGAAGAAACAATTGCAAAGATGCCGAGAATTCGTCTTTTTGCCAACTGGATTATTACGGCTCTTACAAAAATTGCATCCGGTTATTTTGGAGTGATGGATGTGGTGGATGGTTATACGGCTATCCATAAGCGTGTCATTGATACGATCAGTTGGGAAAAAGCATGGAAGGGCTACGGATATCCAATGGATTTTCTTGTTCGCTTAAATGCCTACGGTTTTCGAGTTCTGGACGTGCCCAGAACTGCTATCTATCTGGTTGGGGAAAGACAGTCGCAAATTAAAGGGATTCGCTATGCAATGACGGTTGCTCCGATGCTGTTTAGAGCGTTTCTGTGGCGGTTACGGTTCAAGTATGTCTATCTCGATTTTCATCCGCTTGTTCTCTTTTATTATGTTTCTTTCCTTTTGGTTCCGCTGGGCCTTTGCATGGGAACCTATCTTGTTTTTGACCGTTTATTTCTAGGTGGATTCGGGGTAACGGCTTCGCGTTCGATCCTGGTAGCCCTTATCTTAACGACCGGCTTTCAGTTTTTTCTTTTCGCAATGTATTTTGACAGAGAAGAATCCAAGGCGTGGTCTCATTGGTGGCGGACGTATTATCTTGGGGGAAAGAAGCGCGAGACGGATCTTGTTTCGGATCAGACAGTAAGCGGAGCTGTATGTGAAAAGTAATAAACGTTCCCTGAAAATAGTCCTTAAAGTGTTGTTGGGAATGCTTGTGGTCGGCTACGTGCTTCATTCAAGGATGGTGGACTTTTCTGCTCTGGGCGCGGTCATATTCCGTCCGCTTAACCTGTTACTGAGTTTTGTTTTTCTTGCCTTCTCTCTCGTTTGTGTGGCTATTCGCTGGAACTATCTGGTGAGGGTACAAAAACTTTCCCTTCCTTTTAAGCAAGTTTTCTCCCTAACCATGATCGGCAGTTTTTTTAATAATTTTATGCCTGGTTCGGTGGGTGGAGATCTGATCAAAGCATGGTACATGGTTGGAGAGGAACCACAGAAAAAAACTCGCGCTGTCTTGACTGTTTTACTCGATAGGGCGATAGGTCTTTTTGTCATCATTTCTTATTCGGCGATTACGCTTCTGTTTTACAAACAATGGCTTAATGAGCAAGTGCAGCTACGGGTACTCGGTTTTTCTCTGTGGGCGATCACCGGAGGTGGCTTTTTATTGGTGGGTTTATTCTTTTTGCCCTGGAACGAGCGAGTGGTAAAAGCGATAGAGTCCCTTACGGTTCGCCTCGGATTGCTTGGCCGCATTGCTCAGTCTCTCTCTCTCTATAGAAAGAATATCTTGTGCGCTGCAGCCGTGCTCGTTCTTTCAGCTACATCGATTCTTGGCATCATTGTTCTCTACAGTATTCAGGGCAATGGGCTTGGAATACAGATCAACTTCTCCCAGTATCTGTTTATCGTGCCAATGGCGTTAACCGTTTCTGCGATTCCCTTGTTGCCAGCCGGTATCGGCGTGGGCCAAGTTGCTTTTTATACGTTGTTCAAGTGGGTGGGAATTGAAAACCCGGAACAAGGTGCTACGTTGTGTACCTTGGTGCAGATATACACTCTGCTTTTTAATCTCATTGGTGGGTATTTCTTCATTAGATATAAAAAGGGTATCAAGAAACATCTTGAACAGCATTCTAATGAACCGGCCTCTGAGCAAATGAGCGCCGTTGGTTAATTTAAAAGTCTTTGGAGGACATATGGGGAATTCCGAAAGGTTCTTTGTTCATGAAAAAGCCATTTGTGAAAGCAGAACGGTAGGGGAAGGTACAAGGA
>JACQOU010000342.1 GCA_016207775.1 Deltaproteobacteria bacterium | reverse complement strand
TCTTGCTAATAAATATTGGGTGGATGAAGTGTATGACCGCCTGATTCTTTTGCCTTTTAGGGCGGTTTCAGGTTTTCTGTCGCGAGTTTTTGATGTTCGTGTTGTGGACGGCACGGTTCTTTTGCCTGGTACGCTCGTTCGGTTTGGAGCTGCGGTGCTTAGTCTTGTGCAAGCGGGTTCTGCGCAGCTCTACTTATATGTAATGATCGTTGGAGCGTTAATCGTGTTTTGGACTCTTTTGGGTTAGAAAGATGGATTCATTGCTCTTATGGTTAGTGATTGGCCCCTTGCTCGGCGCCCTATTTTGCCTTCCGTTTGCTGAGAAAATTTCTAAGTACATAACGCTGGGTTGTACGTTGGTCGGTTTTGTGCTGTCCATTTTTCTTTATTTTGTGTTTTCTCCTGAAAACAGCGGAATGCAGTTCCAATGGTCCAGCGTATGGATTGCTTCCTTTCAGATTCGGTTTGCGCTTGGTGTGGACGGTTTATCTCTGTTGCTCGTCCTGTTGACCAAACTCATGGTTCCCATTGCTGTGCTGGCTCACTGGCGAGAGACCCGGCATCTAAAGGGTCTCATGATGAATTTGCTTTTGCTCGATACAGCGATGACAGGAACATTCCTGGCGACTGATATTTTCCTCTTTTATGTTTTTTGGGAACTTGTTCTGATTCCAATGGTGTTTATTATCGGGATCTGGGGCAGTGCTGAACGCATTTATGCTGCGCTGAAGTTTTTTCTTTATACGTTTGCCGGCAGCGTTCTGATGTTGGTAGCTATTTTTTGGATTTTTTCTGCCTTTGCTTCTCAGCACGGCTACTATTCCGCAGACATCAGTTCGTTCTACGGGCTTAGTTGGTCGAAGGATGTCCGCTTCTTAGGATTGACCGCCCAAGAACTCGTCTTCCTGGCTTTTACCATAGCGTTCGCCATCAAAGTTCCACTTTTCCCTTTTCACACCTGGCTTCCTGATGCCCATGTTCAGGCACCGACCGGGGGAAGCATCCTTCTTGCAGCCGTCTTGTTGAAGATGGGCACATACGGGCTGCTGCGTTTTTCAGTTCCGATCTGCCCAGAGGCTTTTCACAGTTTTTCATCGATGCTTTCTTATTTGAGTATCGGTGGAATTTTATACGGGGCCTGGGTAGCTTTTCAGCAAACAGACTTCAAGAAGCTGGTTGCCTACTCCTCGGTAAGCCATATGGGTTTTGTGGTGCTGGGTATCTGTGCGATGAATACTGAGTCCTTACGAGGTGCCGTTTTGCAGATGGTGAATCATGGGCTTAGTACCGGAGCGCTGTTTTTTCTTGTGGGAGCGCTTTATGAACGAAGGCATAGCCGAAAGTTTGCAGATTTCGGCGGGCTCGCTAAGGCTGTCCCCCGCTATGCATTCTTTTTGACTTTCGTTTCATGTGCCAGCATGGCGGTACCTGGGCTCAATGGTTTCGTCGGTGAGTTTCTTATTTTGCTGGGTACCTTTGCATCCGATCCTTGGTTAGCTGGCATAGCAGCAACCGGAGTTATTTTTGGAGCCGCTTATACACTCATTATGCTTCGGCAGGTACTTTTCGGGCCCATTACGAGTGAGGAAAATAAACTGCTTCCAGACCTTCGCCGACATGAAATGATTGCACTTGTGCCTTTGTGTTTGGTGATGATCTGGATCGGTATCTACCCGCAGCCTTTTTTGAAATATGGCGTGCCGTTTCCGGCTAAAAAAGACAGCCCAACGGCACTAGCACACCAACCATTTTGGATTGAAGAGTGGGGCAAAGTTAGTCAAGGGTGGAGCAAAGTTAGTCATTGCGAGGAGCGAAGCAGATCTCGTCATTGCGAGGAGCGAAGCGACGAAGCAATCTCACCTTGGAGTTCCCCATGATCGTGCAAACCTTCCTGACACCAATCGCCCCCATTCTTTCTCTCGTTGTGGGTTCGGTGCTCATTATTCTGTTGGAATGTTTGCCGAAAGCTAAGGGCATGAGAGAGGTCAAATTCTGGGTTGCTTTCGCGGGAGCTTTCGGTGGAGTGCTGGTGAGCTTCTGGCTCTGGAAGATACCATTACAAACCATGCCGCTCGGTTCGGACGAACCTGTCTGGCTTTTGGAGTTTCGAAATGCTTTCCGTTTTGATGCCATTACGGTGTTGTATGGTCTGGTGATTGCTTTGTTCACTTGCTTATCCATTGTCTTTGCCAGTCTAAATTTCCGAGACTCTGAGTACGAAGGTGAAGTCTATGCTTTGATGTTATTGGTTGCAGTCGGAATGATGCTTCTTGTTTCATCGGATAGTCTTCTGATGGTTTTCTTGTCATTGGAGTTATTATCTCTGCCCACATACGTGCTTGTAGGTGTCTGCCGACACGACAAAAGAGCGCTTGAGGGATCGCTCAAATACTTTTTGCTTGGATCTTTTGCTACGGTTTTCCTCCTTTTCGGTATCAGTTTTCTCTACGCTCAGTTCGGGACGCTTCATATTTCTCGCATTGCGGAAGTGCTTTCAGCCGGTTTACCGCTTGAAGGCAAAAGTACTGCCCTAACGCTAGGGGGGTTAGCGTTATTATTAATTTCGGCTTGTTTCAAAATTGGTGCTGTGCCCTTCCATATGTGGGTACCGGACGTATACGAAGGAGCGCCCACGACGCTCACTGGTTTTATGGGAAGCGCGATCAAGCTGGCGGGTTTTGGTTTGATTCTAAGAATTGTTTGGGGAATGTTTTTGCCTTTATTCCCCCATTGGTCGGGCCTTGTAGACGGCATAGCAATTTTGACCATGTTCGTCGGGAATATTGCTGCTTTATCGCAAGACAACCTAAAGCGGCTTTTTGCCTATTCAAGCATTGCGCATGCGGGTTACCTGTTGGTGGCTATTGGTTCCGTTAGCGGTGGAACCGTGGTTGGCGAGCCCCTGTTTTATTACCTTCTTGTTTATGGACTGATGTTTCTTGGGGTGTTTGCCATTATTGCTTTCATCGAGCATAGCACCCATTCAAGCGACATTTATCAAATATCCGGGATGGGTTTTTCACACCCACTGCTCGCACTTTGCCTTGCGGTGTTGGTTTTATCTGCGGCGGGGATTCCACCCACTGCAGGGTTTATGGCCAAGTACTTTGTTTTTCTCGAAGCGGTGCGTGCCGGGAAAACTCCACTTGTGGTCTGTGCGGTCATCAATAGCCTTATTGCTGCGTACTATTACTTGCGAGTCATCGTTTACCTTTATATGAAGGAGAGCAAAGAAAGAATTGCTCTCCCTGCCGCGAGCCGGTTTGCATTTGTTTGCATTGTCCTGTGTGCACTTTCCACGCTTTATTTTGCAGTTGCTCCCATCACAAGCCCAATGGCCAGATTCTGATTAGATTCTAAATGCAAAATTCAGCATAATAGTATAGACAAGCACTTTCTTATGCGCGCACGGCATCAAAAACTAATTTCTCAACTCTCACTTCTCTGCGCACTTACCACTCTGTCTTTCACGCAAGCCAGTGCCGCAGAGCCGCTGTTCTGTGGGGAAATCCTAGCCCGCGTCATCTACCAATACCAGCGCGGCCTTATCGGTGAAGGCAATGACCCGTATAAGGATGTTCTTACACTGGAAGATAACAGCTATCTCAAAGGCAAGGTGGATCTTGAAAATGTTCGCAAAGCGCTGTGGGAATTGGAGACGGATGTCTTTGA
>JACQOU010000341.1 GCA_016207775.1 Deltaproteobacteria bacterium | reverse complement strand
GGAGAAGAAATTTTTGGGATCAGGAAACGCCATGCCCACCGGAAATCCGAACTTGATCTTCCGGCCTGATTCTGTCACCCCTGCTCGGACAGGACATCCCTCCCCGAGCGCAACAGGAATGTATTTTTGCGGGAAAAAGACTCTAGGCTCTAAGCAAGTACCTAGGACCTTCCTCGTGACAGAACGGCACTCGCACAACAAGGCATATTTACTTGCTCGCAATGCCTTCATAAACTCAATTGACGCGGCAACAAACCTCCGTCTTGCACCTTTTACTCAGCCACGGCGGATATATATTGATCGCGCATTTTCACCAGATGATTTCCAAAAGCACGATCCGGAAGTACAAGCTATTATTGACGGCTGGAAAAAAGATGCTGAGGCGAGTATCAGAGACAATAACCTCATTCGCTTACATCAGCAATGGGTTCAAAAATTCCTTCGTCTTAAACCAAATGAGCCTAGGCGGCAGGAATTAGAACCAGTACTGAGAAAACAAATTGAAGATGATTTTTCTGCCCTACAAAGAGAAGCAGAAGACGAGCTTAACAGCCCCAGCGTCAATATCAAAACCTATTACCTTGCAAGACATCGAACTGAAATCCTTCCCAATGTGAAGAATGAACTGCTAGAGCAATTATCAAAACACGACCACCACAAGGGTATATAGACCATCTCAATTGTGCCCCCACTCGAAGACCCCATTTTTTTTCGCGCATAATGGGCCCAGCAGGGATCGAACCTGCAACCCCGGGATTAGAAATCCCGTGCTCTATCCTATTGAGCTATGGGCCCTTTTTGAAATATAAAGCTAACATTTTTCAATTTGTAATTTGAGAGGAAAATTATCGATTTCTTGGTCAACGGCCTTCGAAACATTTCCAATTTGATTGTCCAACCTGTCTGCCAGTGTCTCGGAAGCGATATACTGAGTAAACTGATCGATAGCCGCTTTGATTTCTTTTGAGGATTGATAAGAAATCACGATCCGGTCAGTCACATTCAGCTGCATGTCCTTTCGCATTTTTTGGACGCGGTTTACAAACTCCCTGGCTCGACCTTCGGCGATCAAGCTTTCATCGAGCTTGGAATCAAGCCAAACGGTAATCCGTCCTGAAGTTTGTACAATCCCCTGTTCCTTGGGCTGCCGCTCAACAATAACATCCTCTTTACCGATTGCTTCTCCAGCCACCTTGATCTTTTCGCCGCTTTCAATCCTAAGAATGGCATCCGGTGGAAGCTTTCGAATCTCTTCGCTTACGGACTTCATTCGACTGCCCAGCTTGGGTCCCAAAAGCTTGGCATTCGGCTTTGCGGTAAGCCTAACCCACTTGGCTTCGTCCTCGCCAATGACCACTTTTTTCACATTAAGCTCTTGGGCAATCAATTCGGAGTGCTGCGCCAGCGCATGCCGATCAACTGGATCCTTTGAAATAACGAGCAGCTCTCTGAGCGGCTGCCTGGTCTTAAGCTTAAGACTATTGCGGCAAGTGCGTCCCATCGAAACCACATTTCTGATGATATCCATTGTGAATTCCAATTGGGTATCCATTCGACTGGATTCCAGCACTGGAAAGCCACATAAATGGATGCTCTCATGCCGATTCTTTATAGAAACCAAATTTTGGTAAATTTCTTCGGTTATGAATGGCAGGACAGGAGCCAAAATTTTCGAAAACTCACACAGAACATGATAAAGGGTCGAATAAGCGACTTCCTTATCCTGGCTTTTCTCCTCAGCCCAATAGCGCCGCCTATTTAAACGAATGTACCAGTTCGTCAACTCGTCGATGAAATTCAAGACTTCGGGAATCACCTCATAAACGTGGTAGACAGCCATCCTCTCATCCACACGCTGAATGAGCGTTTGCAGCCTCGAAAGTATCCACCGATCGAGCTCATTGGAAAGCCCATCAAGCAAACGCTTGTCAAACTTCTCCGGATCCCATCCGTCAGCAAGCGCATAGGTTACAAAAAAGCTGTAAGCATTCCAAAGCGGAAGGAGCACCGAGCGAACAATCTCTTTCACTCCAGCTTCAGAAAATTTTAGATCTTCGGCATGACAAGCTGGGGAGGTGGTTAAATAGGCACGTAAGGCGTCCGCTCCGTACTGATCCAGAATGTATGTTGGCTCTGGATAATTTTTTAGTCTCTTGCTCATCTTCTTGCCATCTGAGGCCAATACAAGGCCATTGACGATCACGTGCTCGAAAGGAGGTTTTCCAAATAGCGCATTGGACAGCACCGAGAGCGTGTAGAACCAACCTCGAGTTTGATCGACTCCTTCCGCAATAAAATGAGCTGGAAAATTTTTCTCAAACCTTTCCTTATTCTCAAATGGATAGTGAGCCTGACCATAGGGCATTGAACCGCTTTCGAACCAACAATCCAATACCTCCGGAATCCTTTTCATGGACTGGCCACATTGACTACAGGGGAGCACAATTTCGTCGACAAAATGCTTATGGATATCGTTCAGTCGCTTTCCACTTAGTTTTTCGAGTTCATCAATCGATCCCAAGCAGAGAAGATGCTTGCACGATTGGCAGCGCCAAATGGGGATGGGAGTCCCCCAAAAACGGTTCCTGCTGATATTCCAGTCCCTGGCATTTTCAAGCCAATTGCCAAAACGACCATCGCGCAAATGTTCAGGGACCCAATGGGTACGCTGATTGCTATCCATTAACTTTTGCCTGATGGGATCTAACGCAATAAACCAAGTTGAAATCGCTTTATAGATAAGAGGAGTCTCACTTCTCCAACAAAAGGGGTAGCTGTGCACCACCGTTTCATGGCGGATGAGTGCCCCACTTGCCTTTAAGTCTCGAATAATCAGCTTATCCGCATCCTTAACGTTCATTCCCTCGTAGTCGGGCACTTGGCTTGTGAAATTTCCCTGAGAATCGACGGGATCGACAATGGGAATCTGAGTTTTCTTGCAAATGGTAAAATCGTCTTCCCCAAAAGCCGGAGCCGTATGCACAATGCCAGTGCCATCGGTGGCTGTAACATAATCAGCCAGTACAATACGGAAGGCTCCATTTTTTGCCTGGTCAGCAAAATAGGGGAAAAGCGGCTCGTACGTTTCGCCCTCAAGCTCTTTCCCGGAAAACTCCTTCATTATTCGATATTCACTGGGAGAACGGTAGTAAGCACTCAGCCGATCAGCGCAAAGAACATAAAGATCTTTGGATTGAGTGTCTTCCACCTCCACGTATTTCATTTCGGGATGAACTGCGAGAGCAAGGTTAGACGGTAGCGTCCAAGGGGTTGTCGTCCAGGCCAAAAAATACCGCTTGCTGTTTCTTGTGCTTTTAAGACGCAGAGTAATGGAGGGATCCTGAATTTCTTTATAGTTCAATCCAGCTTCAAAGTTTGAAAGCGGGGTGGTAATGCGCCACGAGTATGGCATCACCCGATATCCTTCGAAGACAAGGCCCTTATCCCACAATTGGCGCAGTACCCACCACACGGTTTCCATAAACGAAGTGTCCATGGTCCGATAGCTGTTTTTGAAGTCGACCCACCTGCCCGTACGCTGGATAATTTCCTCCCATTCCTTTGTGTAACGGGCAACGATGTTTCGGCAGGCTTCATTAAACTTGCCTATCCCATATTCTTCGATGTCTTTGAGCCCTTGGAGGCCGAGCTCTTTTTCCATTTCAAATTCGACGGGCAGGCCGTGGCAATCCCATCCCCAACGTCGCTGGACATACTTTCCTTTCATGACCCAGTACCGGGGTACGATATCTTTTAAGGTGCCCGGAAGAATGTGGCCGTAATGCGGTAAGCCGGTAGCAAACGGCGGTCCATCATAAAAGACGAAGGGCTCTTTTCCTTTATTTGCCTCAAGGCCCTTTTCAATAATTCCATTTTTTTTCCAAAACTGCAGTATAGACTTTTCTAAAGAGGGAAAATGGACATCAGATTGGACCGCTTTCATTCTGCCAAAGCTACACTATTTTAGCCCGGCAATGCAAACTTATCCCCGCGGGAAGAGGGTGTGTATGCGAGTTATCCACCCTCACTTCTGCACGTTAACAAAATCCCCCCATGCAAAAGCCAAAGTCGTAATCATAGTCGTGGTCGTAACCACCACCATAACCATATCCATAACCATTCCCATAACCATTCCCATAACCAATATCG
The DNA here is from genome assembly GCA_016207775.1 of Deltaproteobacteria bacterium. Lineage (GTDB taxonomy): Bacteria > Bdellovibrionota > FAC87 > UBA2466 > UBA2466 > JACQOU01. The sequence continues at coordinate 16,506 of JACQOU010000341.1, read as the reverse complement.
CAGCCCACCCCTGAGTAGAAGTCACAGCCAACATATGGCCCTCTAAATCGGCCGAACCCCTCATTTCTCCGTCTTTCGAGGTACGCCTGGCTCGGTCGGCAGTTTTGGTCATAATCAGCAGTTTTTCCCAAAACCCTGCATGTAGAATAGTTGCAGTACATTTTCCAGCCCTGATAATCGAGACAACCTGTTAGGCCCTCTTGCTGTGGATTTCTCTGCGTTGGGCCACCTTGTGGTTGGGACTGGGGAGCCGGTTGTGCAGGAGCGGGGGGCGGCTGGGGAGCCGGTTTGGCTTCCTCTTTTCCGCAGCCGACCAATAAAAAAGCACTGAGAACGAGTGCTGGAACAAGAACTTTTGAGGGGATATTGCGAATATTCATTTGAATGCCCCGTTGGCACCTCTCTCTCTCGAGAAGCTACTAAGCATTTTGGATGCCAAGTGCGTTCAAGCTGAATACAGGTTATTGATTGTGCGAAATAACAAAAATTGTCAGCGGAGCAACCGAAAATGTCAGTGTTCCAGCTTATCAATCCGCAGAGGAGAAATCGTATTTCCCTGCATGCAAAACGATCGGGGCTGGATATTAGCAAAAAAGATGTGCACTTTATCGCCAATCTTAAGATTCTCCAAGCCCTTCCGATTATCGACGGTGTATTCCTTGCCGTCCTCACCCAGAATTCTCTGGCATTCAATACCCCCGTCTGCCAATACCCCTGTAATGCTTTGCTGATGTAAAGCTGCGGGCCGCCTTATTTCCACGCTCGCTTGAGGTCGGCCGCTCTCCCGCACTGTCGCTGTGGGTGGGTTCTTCAAGGCATGGATGCTTGGCTCGGCAACCACTCTAAGACAGCTATACAGCAAAATAAGGATCAATCCTTTCATAAGTACTCACGTATTCTACCTTACAAGCATAGCATCAAACATGCCAGCTTAGACAAAAGGAGCTTTAAGAAAACAAATGCTCGGATACAGAGGTTTTTTCTTCATGAAAGGCTGGAGCTGAATACCTCCAGCATGCGTTTAAATTTTCGATGGTGATCGTATTCTAATCAGATACCTCGAATCGCGCTTGCAGCCCCGACCGGAGTTATCCGGGTATGCAGGCGAGTTACTGTAGAAGCGGATCATTCCGCAGTTCTTCCGGGCTGCCACTCTTTTTCACTTGTCCGTCGGAAAGAATCGCAATTCTATCGCAAATCGCCAACACGTCCTGCGGCTGATGGGTAACCATCATGGCGCACACTTTGGATTCGCTGACCAGCTTCCTCACTTCAGTCCTCAATTCTCTTTGAAGAGGAACATCGAGAGCAGAAAAAGGTTCATCCAGAAGAAGCACCGGGAATTGAGTGACTAGAGCGCGAGCCAGAGCAACCCGCTGCGCTTGCCCCCCTGAAATTTGGGATGGATATCTTGCGGCGAGGTCAGCCACCCCCAGCCGTTCCAGCCAGGCCGTCACTTTTTTTTCTCTATCTTCAGATGCAAACTTTTGCACCCGGAGACTGAACTCAACGTTTTTGTATATCGTGAGATGGGGGAACAAGGCCCCATTTTGAAAAACGAGTGCTATCCTTCTTTTTTCAGGGGGTACATCATTCAAAATGACATCATTTAGCCTAATGCTTCCCGATTCAACCGGCAAAAAACCGGCCACAGCGTGGAAAAGAGTTGATTTTCCTGAGCCGCTTTTTCCGACGATGCCTAAGATTTCTCCTGGGCACACCTCAAGCGAATGAATGTTTAATGTAAAGCCCTCCCGTCTCCTAAGAACCAGGTTGTTAACTACGAGAGCCATACAATTTTCTCTCTAGAAATCCAGCAGCAACATACATAAGGAGAGTAAAGAAAAAAAGTACTACGGCAGCGCCGTACGCCTCCTCGAACCTGTATTGCGACATGGCTCTGTAAATCCAAAGCGGAACTGTAGATATTTTTTCAGAAAGGAACATGATCACAGCACCTATTTCCCCTATTGAAAATGAAGCGGCCAAAAGAAACGATAAAAACATTGGCCCTTTTAACAAAGGAAGCTCAATGTCGCAGAGAACTTGAAAGGGAGATGCTCCGGCAGAGGCCGCCGCCCAATATAATTCGTCACCAATACGGCAAAAACCCTCATGAAGAATTCTAAAGGCCAGCGGAAGGGCAATCGTACTTTGAACGACTGCAATTGCAAGCAGGCTTCCTCTCAGCTTAAGATGCACGGCAGGATAAGCCAACATGAGTGCAACTGACAGTAAAATCGTGGAAACCGACAATGGAATGTTGGCTAAATAGGCAAGCCATCGCCCAATTCCGAAGCGGTTCACATGTTTTTCACAATACGCAAGAGAAATACCAATTGCAGTAGCTAAAACTCCAACCAAAGATGCAAGCAGTACAGTCGTCGTTAGAGTTGGCAGAAACTCTCTCCCCAGATAAAACACCCCTCGCACACCAGATTGGACCAAAGCAATAAGGGGCCCCCCGGCAAGAACACCCACCACAAGTAATAACCCGGTTATAAGCAAGCTATTTTGCATTTTCTTCGATGAATGATAAATGCGAATAAAAGGTGCCCCAGCAGGCCGCAAAGTAACGAACAACGTGGATTGTCTCAAGAACAAGAAATAAACAATTCCAGAAATCACCAGTTGTACAAGCGCCAGACGCACGGCAAGGGGGATATCGAACTCAATCTTTGTTGCTTCATAGATAGCCACTTCGAGCGTGGTGAACTTGGGACTAGCACCCAGTATCAAAACAACGAGAAAACTTGAAGAGCACAACAGAAAAGCGAGGAAGAAACAACTTTTCAATACTGGCCAGATTTTTGGAAAAGTAATCAACATTAGACACTGCAACCGGCTTGCACCCAAGGAAAGAGCTGCCATTTCCTCAGTCCTGTCCATTTGTTCAAGCGCCGAACCTACCGACTTGAGAAAAAGCGGAAAATTGTAAAATACGTGAGCTCCAAGTATTCCAACCCACCCGTACACTTGAATGAAAGGGTCAATTCCTAGAGCGGCCAGGGCTGAATTCATCAGACCGCTTCTTCCAAAAAAACCAGTAAACGAGAGAACCACCACAATCGTCGGCAAAGAAAAACACACAAGACTCAGGTGCCATAACAGTTTTCTTGCCGGAAAAACATGATCGGAATACAAGAACGCGGCCGTAGTACCCAAGACACAACTCAAGAAAGCGGAACAAGCCGCCTGCCAGTAGGTAAACCGAACAACACTCCAAAAGAATGGATCACTCCATATCGAATAATCCACCGAACTGGAAAGCCCCCTTGCAAACAACCAACTGAGTGGAAATATGAGGACAGCCAGCAAAAAGAACAGCGACACCGCCGCTGCGGCTATCTTGCAGCCATTCCTCACGGCTTTCCCATCAACGATGCCCACTCTCGAAGCCAAGACTTTTTTGAACTTTCGATTTTGATCGGATCGGGCTGTACGACTTTTGTGACCTTGGGCAGTTTGGCAAAACTTGCAGGAACGTTTGCATTTTCAAGAATCGGATACATCCAGTTGTGAGTCGCCACTTCATCTTGAATATTCTTACTAAGCAGAAACTCAATCCACTTCTTGGCTAGCTCCGGCTTCTTTGTATATTTAACAATACCTGCCCCCTCAATCTGTCGGTAGTTACCTTCGGAAAACACTACCGCCTGAATATCATGCTTGTTCTCTTTTTCTATGTGGTACGCTGGGCTTGTCGTATAAGAAAGCACCAGCTCGGCTTCTTTCTTTAGAAAGAGGCCATACGCGCTGGACCAACTAGGCGCCACAGAAAGTAATTGCCGCGACAGATTTTTCCAAAATTGGACATAGCCTGCCTTGTCAAACACTTCATGGGCAAAAACAAGAAAGCCGAGACCGATGCTCGATGTACGCGGATCCTCTATGACAATTTTACTTCGAAACGCAGGATCGAGTGCCAACTTCTGCAGACTCACCGTCGAGGGAAGTTGAGTTCGAGTTTTATCGAAAACAAAAGTGAGATACCCGTAATCGTAGGGCACAAAATGCAACTCTCTATCGAAAAGAAGTTCGGGTCTTATGTTTTTAACTCCTTTAATTTCGAGCGGCAAAAAAGCACCCAGCTGCTTGGCCCTCGCTATAAGACTATTGTCTACTCCTACGAGCAAGTCTGCGTGGGTTTGCTTTTGTTCAATCGCAATTTGGTTGAGCGCTTCCCCGGTGCTGGGAAAGCTCACGTAGGTTACCTTTATTCCGTTTATTTTCTCGAATTTCTGTTTGAGAAGTTCACCAAGCGAACCTTTTGAAGTAAACGAATCCGAGGCGTAAACAGTAAGCTCTGCGCCAGTTGCTGTCTGCAGGAAAAAGGTCAGCGACAACAAGACCATCCATCCAAGCACAATCTTTTTGGGAAACATGGCAGATTCTCCTTTCGCCAGCATTACCTGGATCAAGTTTTTTTGGGGTCGCTTGAAAGATATCAAGCCTCTCAGCCGCTCTATGCAGCTCCCCCGACGGAAGTTGAGCTGTACGTACAATGCCGCGGAATTTTGGTCAAGGCGCAATTTAGCTTTCTTGCATCTCCGTCTGCCGCCACCTAATGGGCCCGCAAGCAGGACCCTGGCTCAGTAGAAGAGCTTTTTGAGGTACGTTACAAGCGTCGGCTTGGTGGCCTGCGTAGCCGGAATAGATTACAAGAAGGAGAAAGAAGGCTTCAAAATAATAGTAATTACAGAAGGCCATCTTTCCAAACAGAAACACTATTCCATAGAGAATGAAAAGCGCGCTGGCCCAATGCCTCAGGCCAAGCACTGGAACCATGGCAAGCCATCTCAACAGCCCCAACAGCACAACACAATAAACCAATACGGACAAACTGGAAGGAACCACGATATTCCATTCATTCAAGCAAAGAGCAACAATGGAAAACGAATCCGGTCTTAATGGATGATCTGCTAGCAAGGTAACTACACTACGGTAAAATTGCCCTGGAGAAGCCAGCACAAATGGCAGCAATGCAACGGCAAAAACCATAAAAGCAGCCGACAAAAAAACAGCAGCCTTCTTGCTGCCTGCGTTTTTGTAAATCCAATACACAGAAATGATGGGAACAAATATTGAATATTGTTTAGTCGCACACATGAGTCCCAGGGATACGCCCGCCCAAAGAAATTTTTCAGTGGCCAGGCAAAACAAGCAGGCAGCAGCAAGAAAAACGAGCAATGGATCGATAAACGATTGTTCCAATATGAACAAAGCTGGCGCAAAAGATAACCACAGGAGAGGCAACAAAAAGCAGGCTTTAAAACCCAACCCTATCTTCCTCCCCAGCAAAATCAAGAACACCAAGGTGCCCAAATCTGCAAAAATAAATGCAACCCGGATATCGCTAAAAAAATATTGAGCAGGAACAATCCAGAAAAGCAATCCTGGCAGATACGAAAAACTCGGCGGGTATCCTGCTGTACCACCGTAGATGTCCGGATAAAGCTGGTTATAAGGGTTTTCTAGCGAAAGCAAATGCTGGGCAGCAAGTGAATTGTTATTAAAGACGTCGATGTGAGGCATCGGCGAAGCAAACAGCACAAGGATTCTTGCAGCAAAACACAAGAGCAGCCCCAAACCTGTCAGCGACCCTATCCACAGTGGACGACTCCTCTGTTTACGAACCAGAAATACGAGCAAAATAACCACTGCATCCGCAGCCAGTGCCATAAGGATCCATTGAAGGCTGATTAGACTTGCCTCACTTGAATAAATCAGCTGGGGCCGATGAGAAAGCCGAAGGCAGAAAAAAAGTATGCCCAGTGCCAGTAGCCATTCAGTGTTTTGCACATTAAACAGGGAGTCTGAGCCGTCAGTTCTCAGTGCAGTCCACAAAAACACCAGAAAGAACACAATATAAAAAATGAGAAATGGCAGAGAATAATTCCCCAGAGTACGAGACAGCATGTAGCCAAGAAAAAGGAGGAAAAACAAGCCAATGTGTCGCCTAAAGACAGAGAACATGGGACAGGACCATTTCATGTGAAATCCCTGTCGTCAACTTATGTTCGCCTTGGTTGCTAGCGAGGATGGGCGTTGGATCTGGGAATTAGATTGAGGAGGTAGCCTAAAGCCAGGCATAAAACAGAAGCAGTTACTGACAGTGCCAAGAACAGCAGATGCTTTGCGCGGGCTTGAAAACGCTTCTGATAAGACTTGCAGCCTTCTACCGCATTAGCAATCCATAAGCGATAGGCTGGATTGCCAGGCTTTTGATTAAATTGTCCAACCGTAAGTTGCGTGTTTTCTTCCAGGTAACTTACACCCTCTGCCATCATCGTTAACCTGCGATCAAACGCAAGTACCATGGCTGGAATAAATTGCCTGTAGTATTGAACGGACCGACGAAGATCGGACGTACACTGCGTAAGTTCACCCGTCAGATTGGAAGGAACACTCGCAACAGACAAATTCAACAATCCGATAAGAAACAGGAACATCAGCCGGGTAATCACTGCGGTCTCCTGTGCGTAAGCGCCACAGCCTCCCATTCCTGCATCAACTCAGAAAGTTCTTCTCCCAACCCCAAAGGAGCAAAGTGTTGGACTAGGGGCTCTCTCTGCCCGGAGAGCAACCCTGAAATAACCAAATAACCTCTCGGGTTGAGAAGTCTTTTATAATCATTAGCTAGCTGCAAATGCGTCTCTAAGAGAATATTGGCAACAATAATATCAAAGCTTCCCTGCATTTTTTCGATGCTTTCGGATTTCACCTGAACCCACGAACAGTCATTACGTTCCAAGTTAGCAACCGCAGTTTCAACTGCTTGAGGATCAATATCGGTCGCGATCACTTTTCTGACCCCCAATCGCGCTGCCACAATCGATAAAATGCCACTTCCGGTTCCTACATCAAGCACACTCAGGTCGGCAGAAGAAGGGAAGAATTCAACTATATGTTCAATCAGTCGAATGCACAGCCGGGTACTCGCATGCAAACCGGTTCCAAAGGCTTGGCCTGGCTCCATAATGATAGGGATCATCTCTTCAGGTACCTTGGTTGTAGTGTCCCAAGCAGGTTTCAAGAAGAAAACATGACTCAACTTCTGCGCCTTGTATGACCGTTTCCAGTTCTCAGCCCAATTAGAATCAGGAATTTCGTTTAGCGAGGCCTCCACTTTCGGCAAATTCGGAAACAGGGCACCTACTGCAGCCAAATAAATTCTAAGTTCAGAAAACAAGTTGGGGGCCAATGGCTGCCGGAAATAACCACGAATGGCTCTCCCTTCTTCACACACGCCCTCAGCGCCCAAATCGAAAAGCCTGCTTGTAACAGCTTCTTGCAGTTCTACGGGGGCATGCAATGTAATCTCGATCCATTTCATATTCTTAGAAAAAGGTAAGATTAGCGCCTTTTGAGCAAAAGAGATACCGCGAGTCTGTTTATTTCTTTAGCTTACGCTCCACGATGGCCAACCGCCGTGTTGCCTTTTCCAGCTCAGCCGGGTCCTTAAGAAGTTCAATCGCCCGTTTCCATTCCTCCCGAGCACGGCTAAGATCACCCTTTCCTTCAAGCAGAAAAGCCATCCATGCGTGATTAATTCCATTCTGTGGCTCCTCCGCAATCGCTTTGGAAAACGACTCACTGGCTTGATTTAACAATCGCAAATTAAGATAACAAACCCCCACTTCTCTAAGTGCTGTTGGATTGCGCGGTTGAGAATTTAAGAACGCCAATAGATCACCGGCTGCCTTTTCGTAATCTTGAAGTCTTCTATAAATCATTCCTCGGCGCAATAGTAGCTTCGGCTGCTCCACAAAATCCCGAGCAGCCTCGAGGTAGGCTAAAGCTTTATCGTATTGTTCCTGCGCAATTGCCTCGTCAATTATATCGGAATAGTGCTTGGCCAGCTTTTCTTTCGCCACCGCACTTTCTACTTTTATGTCGTAGGCACGTTGCCAATACTTAACCGCTTCTTTGGTCATCCCTTTTTTTTCAAAGAGCAGGCCAAGATATTCCAAAACCGACGGATCACCCTTATCGATTCGGTAGCATTCAGTAAACCAACGGGCAGATTGCTTGAGATCCTCCGTCCCCAGATAAATAACCCCAAGATTAAATCGACTGCCGATATGTTTTGGCCAAAGTCGGGTAGCTTGCTCAAAGTGTTCAATAGCCCGCTGATTTTCTCCCTTAGCAAGATAATTGCGCCCCAGACCCCAATGTGCTCGGCCGCGTTTTGGGTCATCATTTATAATTTGCTTATAGAGGAAAGCAGCGGTTTCCAACTGCCCCTTTAACTCAAACAATTCGCCCTTAAGCTCTTGCGCAGTAATGCCCACAGGCGCCTTTTTATGCTCGGTTTCCAGGAGATCGAGAATTTTCTTTGCCTGATCAAATTCTTTCTTTTTCAACAATCGGTAGGCGGTTAGCAATTGATACTCAGGAGTTGAATAAGCACTTCTTAACTGCGACATTAATTTTTCTGCCGCCTCTGTCTTATCAAGCCGATAGTACACCCACGCACAGGAGAAAAGGTTGTCACGATCATTGGTCTTCAAAACTTCATACTGGCGGCAAATTCCCAAAGCATCGTCCAAGCGATTTTCAACCAGAAGCTGTCGTACCGCACTTAGACCAAACGTCGCTGTGCTAATTGCAAGATTGGCAACTAATACGGTGATCCATTTTGCCACATCGACTCCTGGGTCTAAGCTTACTAGTCCAATAGGAAAAATCGTAATTTTATTTCATTCTCTTGAGTGCTTCCAATAGAGCAAATTCCGTGCTCTAAAGCTTTATTTTTTTTGGCAGTTCCACCACCAAAGTGACTCCGTTTTCAATTAAATTTTTGCTGCTCCGCCACATTTCGATAGATGTCGCTCCGCGCCACTATCAACGTTTGACTCGGGGCAAACTCATCAGTAAGTTTTCTGCGTCGCATGCATACCGTTAAACAGGGGGCCGAACCCATTTCAGAAGTATTGATCGTTGACGACGATTCAGTTGCATTAAAGACCATAAGCTCCATTCTTTCAGAGAACCGTTACCTAACGCACGCTTTTCAAACACCCGACGAAGCAGAACTTTTGCTGGCAAGCCGGTACATCCCCATCGTTCTGTTGGACCTTCACTTAACTGGCATCAGTGGAATCGACGTACTCGGTAAATGGAAAAATCGTTTTCCCCATACTGCAATCATCTTTTGTAGCGGTGAAACAAATATTTCGCGTGCACTGGAATGTTTGCGTGAGGGAGCAGCCGATTATATCGTCAAGCCTTTTTCAAAAAGAGATCTGCTCTTCATCGTCGGACGAACCCTAGAGAAACAGACCCATCAAAAGCAAGCAGAGAAATTCAAAGGGCTCACACAGCCGTTACCCGCACCGTTCATAGCCAAAAGCACCGTGATGCATGAACTTCGGCGCAAGATTCGACAGCTGCAAGGATATCATCACCTGAATATTTTAATCGTCGGGGAAAGTGGCACAGGAAAAGAAGTAATCGCTCGACTGCTTAACCAACAGGAACGCCGGCATAGGCCGTTTATAGCAATTAACATGGCAGCTCTGCCCGCTCACCTTGTTGAAGCCGAGCTCTTCGGAGTTGAAAAGGGAGCATACACCGACAGCAAAGCTTCCAGACCTGGAAAGTTTGAGTTGGCTGATGAAGGAGACCTCTTCTTGGACGAGATTGGAGAGCTACCGAACGAAATCCAACCCAAAATTCTGCGTGTAATCCAAGAACGTACCATTGAGAGAGTGGGCTCCAGCTTACAACGATCCATCTCGTTTAGAGTCATCTCTGCAACAAACCGATCTCTGAACCATCTCAAGGAGAGCGGAACTTTTCGGCACGATTTACTCTATCGTCTTAGTGATATTATTTTACAGGTTCCGCCACTACGAGAACATAAGTCCGATATCCCAATCCTGGTGGAACATTTCATAAGCAAGTATTCCAACCCGAAATCCTGCTTCAAGAAAATGAGCGACAAAGTGCTAGACCAACTTCTTTCCTATGATTGGCCAGGAAATATTCGTGAACTTGAATCCACTATAAAAAGGGCAATGGTCTTCAACGAGGGACCCCTCATTGAATCGGTGGAGATCTATGACTCCACTTTCTTCGGAACAAGCGGCACGGAGCTGGGATTGCGACAACCACAAGAACCCGTTTATGAATCGATCGAGGATTGTGAAAGACACCTCGTGGAAAGTGCCTTGGCTAGGCATGGCGGCAACCGCAAAGCAGCCATGAGTGAGCTTAAAATGTCCCGCTCCACCTTTTACCGAAAGCTAAGCAGACTGGGAATACGCCTCAATCACAACTAGCAACCCCGCTTTGTGAATCCCCTTGCTGCGGACATCGAGTGATCGTCCCCTCTCGCTCAAATTCGTTCCCTGCTCGCTGTTGTTTCTTGGGCTTGTTGGGTGTACGACTGCAACCGTTAGGAGGAGCAAGATGAAACGACCCACTCACATCCATGGATGGGGCACTTCCCACAAAGGAGCCCCTCTTGAAAGGATGGAAAAAGAAATCCCCGCGTTGGCTGGACATGAAGTTCTGTTGAAGGTCATGGCTTGCGGCATCTGTCACAGCGATGTGCATCTGATTGACGACGACTGGAATTTTACGCCCTACCCGCTTATTCCAGGGCATGAGATTGTTGGCCATGTTATTGAGAAGGGGGCTGAGGTCAAACACTTGTCTTGCGGCACGATCGTTGGAGTGGGCTGGCAGCGGGGCGCTTGCCTGCAATGCGATGACTGTGTTTCGGGAAGAGAAAACATGTGTGACGGTAGAACGGCAACTTGTGTGGAGCACTGGGGAGGCTTTGCCGATTACCATGTAACCGACTCTCGTTTTTGCTTTCCCATTCCAAAAGAACTTAAGCCGGAAGAAGCAGCCCCGCTGATGTGCGGGGGGGCTACTGTTTTTTCTCCATTGTGTGAATTTTTGCCGTTAAAAATGCATCGGACCGCCCGAGTGGGAGTGATCGCTTTGGGTGGGCTGGGCCACTTAGCAGTCAAGATGGCAGCCCATATGGGATACGACGTCACCCTTTTTTCATCGTCCGAAAAAAAACAGCAGGCTGCTGAGTCCATGGGAGCCCGTCATTTCGTTCCATCCAACAAAGCGTCCGAAATCCGCAAGCTCGGCCGCAATTTAGATCTTATTTTGGTCACTGCGAACGCAGATCTTCCTTGGAATACCTACCTGGAAACTCTACGTTCCGATGGAACTCTTTGCTTTGTTGGGGTCCCGCCATCCTCCCTATCCGTACAAGTTTTTGAGCTGCTTGGGAAACGTCTGAGAGTAGTGGCAAGCCCAATCGGCAGCCGCCATGATATTTCAAGAATGCTTGAATTTTGTGCTCGACACAAAATAACGGCGGCAACAGAACTGTTCCCTCTGGAAAAAGTGAATGAAGGCCTAAAACGAGTAAGAGAAGGCTCCGTCCGATTTAGGGCTGTGTTAATCCCCTAATGAGAATCCGTCGGCTGCTTCCGGCCTTTGACACTAAACAGACTGATGGCCATGCGCACGAGCCAGGGAAAGTGCCGTTGCATAAAAACTAACCCTTTGCCATGATTTGTGATTACGACCTCAGGACAGCGCCGCCCAATGGCTTTCGCCATAATTCGTGCTGCCTTCGGGCAATCCATTTGTAGCCGATCGAGGTTTCGATCTTTTCTTCCAGGGTGTCTCACCCCTCGATTGTCGACCTCCCGGATTTCGGTATCGATAAAACCTGGACAGAAATGAACAACAGCAACACCGTGAGGTTTAAGTTCATGAAAGAGCGAGTGGGCAAGAGCTTGCACAGCGTGCTTGCTCATCGAATACGGTGAACTTCCGGGCACGGAAACATATCCTGCCACGCTCCCCATAAGCACCAACGTCCCTTTACTTTGCTTTAAAGCGCCAAGGGTTGCATGGATTGTCCGAAGCACTCCGAAAACATTTGTTTCAAATTGCCGCCTGTAATCTTCAAGTGATAGTTTTTCCACTTTTCCAACCACACCAAAACCAGCATTGGCAATCACAATGTCGATTCTCCCGAAGGCCTCCTCAGCCTTAGCAACAGCCCTTTCCAGATCCCCATCCTTTGTGACGTCGCAGGGAATGGCCAAAGCAACACGCCCCAAATCCCTCAGAGCGTTTACAACGCCATCCATTCTATCGACGCGCCTAGCAGCAAGAACAATCTTGGCTCCTTGTCTCGCAAGCTCTTTTGCAAGAGCCTCCCCGATTCCTGATGAGGCTCCCGTAATGAAAACAATTTTTTCAGCAAAGCGGCCGTTGTCTTGATTCGGCACTATCTAACACCTGCAAAACCTGTCTAGAGGCTCGCCCGATCAATGATACCTGCGATGCCGACGATGTTTTTTCTTCTTACGCTTTTTGCGTGCGACTTCACGTGGAGGAGTTTGAACCGGCTTTTGTCCTTCTGTTACTTGAGCCGGAGCATTGGCGGGTTGATTCGATGGAGGCGCTGGCGGCTCCTCTCCAAAAAGATCAAGCCCCACAAAAGAAAAACACAGTAAAAAAATAATTAAAAGGCGAGTCATATTTTCTCCGTAGGTTCAACTGACCAGGAAGTAGTTTACCGTTTTTTAGCTAAGATTCATTGCGCAACCCATCAAGGACCATCCAAACCAAGCTTTTTTACAAGGATAACGCCACAGATTTCTTCAGAATACCAGCGATTAAAAGGTGCCATGTAGCTTGAACCATCCACTTGAATGTGGCTGGCAGTAGAAATTTTGTTTTTCGTTAGAAACTCGCTGCACTGGAGGAGAGTTTGGTCGGCCGTGCCCCTAAAATGGTACCCAACAGACTCTACGGTCCCTGCAATATCCAGCACGGCGAATTCCTTGTGTCGGGAAGAATGCTCGAGCACTTCTTTGCAAATTTCATTAACATTCGGCCAGCCTGAGGCTTTGGTATAGAGCTTGTCCAAGACAACCATTTTGTCCGTTTTTGTGATTTTCACTTCGTTCAAAAACCGGGTGCAACTTGAAAAGAAATTAGATTCCAGACCCGCAAACGAAAATCCGTTTTCTTCAATATGACCGCTGGAAAGTATCAGTGATTGGTCTGAAGCCTCCTGAGACCCTGAAAGAATAACGTCACAGGCTTCAGAGCCGTATAGACCGGATGACAAAACTTTTGTTTTGCCGAATAATGAAACAGAGAGTATCAGTCCAAACCTATACTTTTCCATAAAATCGCTACACTGCTGGAAGAAGACAGGCAAAAGACCATTAAACCAAAAAGGTCGGCCTGCAACTTCCCCTCGTGCTTCGTAACGGGAAAATGGGGGTGTTATTTTTTTGGACACCGTTTCTATCGCTGCACACAAATCCTGTTTTTTGTAGCCTGACTCGGTATGGAAAGTGTGTCCTCGAGACCTAAAAATCGTGGCATACCCAAGGTTATTTCTGGTCAAAAAAGAGTGGCACTGACTGGCAATGGTTTCTACGCTTCCTCCCCACGCAAAACCATGCGAAAAAATAGCCCCGGACGCTTGGGTGATCTCAATAGAATTCTCAAGTTGCTTAGCGTTGTCCAAGACAATTCCACAGGCCCCTGAACTCTGCAAAAAATGTTTAAACTCGAGCCACTTTTCTCCCACTCGAATTCTATTTAAAGGTGGGATTTTTTCCTTTTGTGTCCAGTTTGAGCAAGCATACAGAAACTGAAGTGAGTTGCCTGCAAACCAAAATGGACGAGAGCCCGCTTCTCCTTCCGCAGAATAAATTTTCATTGGGTTTGTAATAAGCTTCGCACGCTCAAGCAAAGAATCGCATATTTGCTCTCCGCGTAAATACCTCGGGAACAAAACTTCCTCGTCATCGACGAGAAAACGATCAGCCATTCGGACACCATAACCGGCCAAGGTGGCTTTACAGACGATGAGAAATAATTCGGGATGCCCAGCAATAGCAAAACCATGGGAATTAATCGAACCTGCAACACGGTACTGGTCGTAAGGCCTTTCAATGACCGTCCCGTGAACGATAATTTCCCCGCAAATCTCAGGGCCAAAAAGCGAACCTGAAAAATCCACCCATTTTTCCAATATAAAGAGACGCGACACACTTTTGATTGATATTGTGGATAGTTTCTCAACACAACCTTTCAAAACATTGGTAGTCGTCCCGGCAAAACTGAAGGGCTGCTCATGAATAAGACCGAATACACGAAGTTGTTTTTGTGATTCCCCAAGGTCAGATGCTCTTTTCAAAATTTCTTGGCAAGCCTGCGCAAAGGTAACACTTGCCGGAAAGTTTACGTCATTTGAGTTAACCCGAAGTCGATTCAGAAACTGAATGTGCTGCGATTGCATCCAGCCAATGCATTGATTCCTAAAAGAAGTACTGTCTCCGACAAAAGCAAAGCCAGATGAATAAACATGGCCATAGCTAAAGAAAGATTTCTCTGCCTGCACCGATCCACACAGCATCACGAGAAAGAACAACCAGATACGCATAAAGTATTCTAAGCTCCAGGCGGCCTTGGTGCTGGCGAAGCAAGTGGAGGGCTCCAAATGCTTAGCGTACCGTCTCGTAGCTCGCGCAGATAGGCACGAAGCTGAGCAATTTGGGCTTCTGCGGCTGCTCCCAAGACGCCCAGGCAGGTTAGGATGGCAAAATGGGCATCCGACCAGGCAACCAAAGAGTAATTTTTCTGTTCAATGAAAGAAAACAGCTTCCCCACGTTTCCACCAGAAAAACCTTCTGCATCAGCACCATGGCCGTTGGGTGAAAAGTCGGTGGCGGAAAGCGCATCGACCTTTGTCTTCATGGCATCCCCAAGTGCAGCCGGCGGAATAACTTGCATCCAAAAAAATCGAAGTGACGAGAAAACATATGAACTGGTTCTTCCAATGTTAAGGGGTTTCAGACTCCTGGCACTGTTTTCTATTGTGGCAATTCGTTTGCGGGCCTCATACTCGTCATGTCGCAAGCGCTTTAATTCTAGTTCAAATCGATTCACAAATTGCTCAAGCTCTCGTGCGCGCTGAAATTCGGACGCTGCTTGTGCCCGCCAATACAGAGCCTGTGCCTCGTCAAGACGCGCTTTAGCTATCGCACCAAAATAGTCGCCGCGGGCCCGGATCACCTCCGCCCATGCACTTAGGTCTTGAGCTGGTGATGAATAGATGGTGCCCGTCGTCGGATAGGGACTGATCGGATAAGAGGGGGCTGACGGATTTGGGATATCTGCGGCAGCTACACCACTCCCAATCATTAGTATTAACAGGAAGACATTCATTCTAATCACCGTGAATAAAATAACCCATCCTCATCCGCAAAAATAACGAAGTCATTGGGGAGCGCGTTAAAAAGCTGGTTGCTCGCGCTCACAGTTGACAACCTTAACTGCATGCCAGTACCTTTCGCCCGTGACACCAAACTTTTGCACGAAATGTGGGAATAGCCTGCAAGCACAAGATCACTACTGCTCACAATGCGGAACCCCTGTTGGCGCTGAAGCGATAGACAATCCACAGACGGAGCACCCATCTGCCCTTAAATCAAATGTGGCAGCGTTGCTTTGCTACGCACTCGGCTTTATCTCCGGCATTATTTTTCTCAATCTTGACCCCTATCGAAAAATGCCGGAAATTCGCTTCCACGCTTGGCAATCCATCCTTTTTTGTGTTGCCTGGTTTGTCATATCGTTGATTGATAAAGCAGTCGTATTTACCTTTTTTTATTTTTGGCCGGTTTCATGGTTAATCAAACTAGCCCTTCTCGCAGTTTGGCTCATCCTTCTGGTTAAAGCTTATAACGGCGAAAAACTCAGGCTTCCAATCATCGGCGACATCGCCGAACAAAAAGCCGCTCAATGAGAAAGAGGATTCTGTTCCTTGCCTTTCTAATAGAAGGAGGGCTTGGTCTTGCAGCCGTGGGAATTGGCGAATGCCTTGGAAGATCCCCTCTGGAAAATGTGCACTGGAGCTTCGCTGCCGTTGGAGGTGGGGTTTTGGCCACTATTCCCTTGCTTTCGCTCTATTTCTTCTTCAAGAAAAGCACGCTGCCTCAAACTAAAAAAATTTTTGAAATCCTAGAAACTGAACTGCGGCCATTCTTTCAATCGAGCACGCTTGCGGACATTCTAATGGTCTGCACTCTTGCCGGTCTTTGTGAAGAACTATTTTTCCGAGGGACATTGCAGTATTTATTTTCCCTTTGGCTAAACCCATATCTAGCACTTTTTTGTACAAGTGTGCTATTCGGCCTTGCCCACCTGATCACTCGACCCTATGCGACAATTGCTGGAACGGTGGGCTTGTATCTTGGGCTGCTTGCGCTATTTACGAACAATCTTGCCCCCGCCATCGTGGCTCATGGCACCTATGACTTAATCGTAATCCTTCTGCTGCTACGCACACCGCCTTCCAGGTTCCTGACTAGCCCCGGCCGTATTGATTCATAAGTAGACCGCACCAAGCTGCGTAGTGTTGTAATCATGCGGCAATGGCCTCTATTTTGGATTGTTTAAGAAGGGTGAAAAAGATTTTGAGATTTGATTCCAATG
>JACQOU010000378.1 GCA_016207775.1 Deltaproteobacteria bacterium | reverse complement strand
TCAAAGACATCCGTCTCCAATTCCCACAGCGCTTTGCGAACATTTTCAAGATCCACCTTGCCTTTGAGATAGCTGTTATCTTCCAGTGTAAGAACATCCTTATACGGGTCATTGCCTTCCCCGATCAGACCGCGTTGGTATTGATAGATGACGCGGGCCAGGATTTCCGCACACAACAGCGGTTCTGTGGCACTGGCTTGAGTGAAAGACAGGGTGGTAAGGGCACAGAGCAATACGAGCTTGGTCATTAGCTTTTGATGCCTTGCGTACATAATCCTTGCATACATAATAACAGAGTCCTTGTCTTTACTATTATCGATGTAATCGGAGCGTTGGGTGAGTGGATACAGCCGTGTTTATTAACGCTTTGTTCTTCTAACCCGTCAATTCAAACTTGATGATGTGGGTCAAAAAAAACTTGTTAGGGAAGGGTCTACGGACTGTGGCACAAAAGGCGATCCTTTTTCTTTCTGGGTGCGAAGGGTACCAATCCGGCTGCCTCTCTTGCATTCTGGACCACGTACCGGCAGACAACCGCAAAAGCACGGCCCCATTCAACCACTCGAGTAAAGGTTAGCCCCAGCCAGAATTTACCGAATGGTCTGCCCTTTACACTCTTTGTAATCCTAGTAGCGACGATACCAGCCACTGAGCGCAGGAAGCCCTGCAGGTGACTTCTTATTTTCGCCAGAATAACCAAGTGGATGTGCGAAGACACGATAGCTTGTTCATAAATTTTTACCGACCAACGAGTCGCTTGTTCGGACAACACCTGGCCGATGATTCTTTTGTTGTTCTTTTCAGTCAGCGCCAGTCTTCCGTGTCCATGTTCAGTTCGCATGACAATGTGAAGGGGCTTTTTACTGTTAAAAGGCCTCCTGTTTTTTCTTTTTCCAACTGCACGGGATCCTCCATGCTCTGTACCAATCGACGATTTATCAAGTATTGGAAGTGTACCTTGGGTCTTCATATTGATTTTATTAAACAGTAATAGATGAGAGGTCAAATGATTTATCGACGTAAGCTGACTGTAAATCGTGGGGCAATGTCATTATGTCTTTCGCTTTCAGTTTTTAGTTTCTTGGTGGACTATTCAGGTTATGGGGAGCCCGCCGAAGGTCATGTGGGAGCCCAGCGAACGTCCATGCGGGAGCCCAGCGAAGCCATCTCGTCGATAAAGCGCGATGAGATGGCTTTGCCTTCGGTTCGCAAGTACGTGACGCGGGCCGGTGGTTGCGGTGGGTGGCGGTTCAAGTCAAACTAGTTATTTTCCGATATAGTATCGAGAGTATCCGTCTATTTAGACCTGTTCCAAAAGAATCCATTAAAATCTGAGGGATAATATGGCGCGTGTCGGATTTTTTGCAATGGGAGCTGATAACGTCTCTGTGGAGGTGCTTTCTGCTGCATTAAAGAACGCAGGTCATGAAACCATCCTTGGTTTTGATCGCGCTCTGTTTGGCGATCTCATGTACTACACCATTGCCCCTCTTTACCGGCTGTTCTCAACGAAGAAAAGATTGGTTCGAAAGGTTCTTGATTTTCAGCCGGATGTCATTGCTTTCTCGGTCATCGTCGATAATTACAAATGGTGTCTCGATATGGCTAGGGAGATCAAACGGCACAGCAGTGTCCCGATCGTATTCGGGGGTATCCATGCTACGACATGCCCCGAAGAGGTTATCGGGCATCCCGAAGTGGACATTTTGTGTGTTGGAGAGGGAAGTGAATCGCTCGTAGAGTTGGCCGATGGTTTGGAAAAGAATGGCGTTGCAGATACTCGGCTTAAAGGATTCTGGTTTAAGACTAAAGAAGGGCTCGTTCGTAATCCTTGCAGACCGGGGCTGAGGAACCTTGATGATCTTCCTGCTCCCGATAAGGAGATTATAAAAGATAGCTGGAATGTTCGAGATTATTATCTCGCCGTTACCAGTCGCGGTTGTATTGAAAAGTGCAGCTTTTGCCAACAGAGTTTTTATGCGGAATTTGAGCAAAGAAATAATATTGGAGCCTATGTCCGAGAGCAATCGGTGGATAGGGTTATTAAAGAATTCCAGCGTGCAAAAGAACTTTATGGGGTTCGCTATATCGATATCAAGAACAACGTGTTGTCGGTGTCCACTAAATGGCAGATGGAGTTCATGACGAGATATCCTAAAGAGGTCGGTGTGCCCTTTCGGATCATGATACATCCTAAGCAGGCGACTGCCGAGTACTGCCGGTTATTAAAGGCTGCCGGATGTGATCATGCTCAAATAGGCATTGAATCTCTCGACGAGTACGTGAAAAAAAATATAATCAAAAGACACGATACCAACGAAGATGCCCGAAGGGCAGTGAAGAATCTTGATGAAGCGGGCGTGAAGTACTCCTGTGATTTCATTTTTGGACTCCCTAATCAAAAAATCGAGGAGCTTGCCGAGGGGGTTAGGTTCCTTGCGGGCTTGAAACACTGTATCCGAGCCAGTGTGTTTTGGATGCAATATCTCCCGGGTGTGGGGGCAACCCAATATGCATTCAATATTGGCATCCTGAGCAAAAAGGATCTCGAAGATATTCAGACTGGTAACCAAGATCACTATATGTCGCACGGTTCTGTTGGTGACGAGGAAAAAAAGAAAGAGCTCAAGAATTTTATGTTGCTTTATCGCTTGGCACCTATTCTGCCCAGGTGGATGCTGCTAGGGATGCTCAATACAAAAGTTCACAAATGGTTTCGTTTTCTTCCTCAGTCCGCTATCCTGGTAGCTATTGATGTCTTTGTTTCATTCATAAGACGGGACTACTGGGCGCTCTATGCCATGAAAAGTTATTGGTGGGAGCTGAGAAGCCGCATCGACAAGAATCTTTTTATTCGTTTGAATACGCCGAAACATCGGGCAAAACAATCGGTTCAATCCTCTTTGCCTCCGCCACCGTCATGTTCGGACAAAAACGAAAAAGTAGCCGCAGGAGCTTCTTTGTGAAACTATCCAAACTGTTTTTTTTCTACAATGCAAAGGTGGAAGACCTGTGTACGCGCATTCTCTATTTTTTTAACACGCTCGATACCTATTTTATTCTATCTGGCGTCTTGTCGTTTCTCATCCTCACAAAGGGACAGATTGAAAGTTATCCTTATGTTTTGTTAACCGCAGGATTTTTCATTCTCTGGTTCAGGATAGCTGATTTTCATCCCTGGTTCATGCTCTACAGTCTTCCGGCGGTTTGGGTGGTGGGACTACTTTGCGGCGGCTATGTTGTGCCCGTTTTAATCAGCAACGCCATTATTTTTATTGTGGTTCAATTTGTATTTATGGGAATACCTGACAGTATTGTGGGAAGGGATCCCCGCATTGCGTTTTATAAAATTTATCACTCCTTCTATACTTTGGCTCCCACCACGGTATCTTTTCCCGTATCGATTTTTTTCTCTTCTTTTCTTGCCTTGGGTCTTAGTGCGAATGGCACATTCACCGTTCAGTCATTTTTGGCGATACAAGGATGGCTTGGTCTTGCGGCAATCCTCGCCCGATTCGCCCGCCCCAAAAATGAGATGCCACAGTTTGAAAAATATCCGACGCAAAAAAAATATGTCGATCGAGTTGTTCTATTA
>JACQOU010000337.1 GCA_016207775.1 Deltaproteobacteria bacterium | reverse complement strand
GTATTTCACGATGACCAGCATGGCACAGCCATCATTTCCGGCGCCGCCTTACTCAATGCTTTAGAAGTTGTTGAGAAAGATATTAGTAAGATCCAGGTGGTATTCAACGGAGCAGGAGCAGCTGCGGTCGCCTGCGCCAATCTGTATTTGCGCCTTGGAGTACGGCGCGAAAATTTAATCATGTGCGATACCAACGGAGTGATTTACCGGGGTCGCACCGATGGAATGAACCGATACAAAGAAATGTTTGCCACCGAGCTGCGGGGCGTGCGCACATTGACTGATGCGATGGAAGGAGCGGATGTCTTTGTGGGTCTTTCTGCGAAAGGTGCTGTCACACCGGAAATGGTCCGTTCGATGGCAAAGCAACCCATTGTATTTGCCATGGCTAATCCCGATCCAGAAATTGGCTACGATGAGGCAAAAGCTATTCGTGAAGACCTTATCATGGCGACGGGTCGGTCCGATTATCCCAACCAGGTGAATAATGTGCTTGGCTTCCCGTTTATCTTCCGAGGCGCTTTGGATGTGAGAGCCAAAGCCATCAATGAAGAAATGAAAATTGCAGCTGTACACGCGCTTTCTCGCCTGGCCAGAGAAGAAGTCCCCGACCAGGTTTCGAATGCTTATGGCGGAAAACTTTTCAGATTCGGTCCTGAGTATATTATTCCGAAACCGTTTGATTCCCGTGTCCTTCTGTGGGTTGCGCCAGCCGTGGCAAAAGCCGCAATGGAAACTGGCGTTGCGCAGAACCCGATTGACCTTGATGAGTATGTTGCCAAACTTGAAAAAAGGCTGGGCGTACGCCAAAGCTTTGTCAGTTCCATAAAAGAGAAAATAAATGTGGGCGTAGAAAGCAGCCACAGGCTGCCACGGATAGTCTTTCCGGAAGGAAGTAACGCCAAGATACTGAGGGCTTGCGAAATCATCATGCAAGAAGAGATTGCGGTACCCGTTCTTCTTGGCAACGAAGAACGAGTGCGACATGCCATAGAAAAGCTGGGCTTGGAACATATTAAGGAAGTGAAGATCGTCAATCCATCCGCTGCCGAAAATCGAGATTCTTATGCACATGATTTCTGGGAAGCGAGACAGCGCCGAGGACTCACTCGTGAGCAAGCCTTTTCGCTTATGAAAAATGAAAACTACTACGGCTCAATGATGGTTAAGCGTGGAGATGTCGATGGGCTTCTCAGTGGAGTCACTCAAAGCTATCCTGATACGATTCGACCTTTTCTACAGACGGTGGGTCCTAAGAAGGGCATGAAGATTGCTGGTGTGTACATGATGCTCTTTAAAGAACGGATCTACTTTTTTGCAGACACAACGGTCAACATCGAGCCCACCGCTCAAGACCTTGCTGATATTGCCATTTCCACTGCCGAAGAAGCGAGATTCTTTGATGTCGAGCCCAAGGTAGCCATGCTGTCGTTTTCGAATTTTGGCAGCAATGACCATCCCCTTGCAAACAAGGTGCGCGAAGCGACTCGTCTGATAAAGCTTCGCCGGCCCGATATTCTAGCGGATGGGGAAATGCAGGCCGATACCGCTGTTATTCCGGAAATCGTCGAAGAAACCTTTCCTTTTTGTGAGGTGAAGGGCGGGGCAAACGTTCTGATATTTCCTGACCTGCAGTCAGCCAACATTTGCTACAAATTAATGCAGCGGGTGGGTGGCGCCGAGGCAATTGGCCCGATTCTTGTCGGTATGAATCGGCCAATAAACGTTTTGCAGCGTTCGTCTGATGTCGATGAAATTGTGAATATGGCGATGATCACTGTTCTCGAAATACAGAAGCAGGGCGCAACCGCGTCAGTTGGACCTGCTAAGGTCGCTGAATCGGGGCATAAAAAAAGTTAAGCTTGTTCGCTCGAAGGCCATGAAAAAATTTCTGACTATTTCTTTGTTCCTTGTCTTTATACTTGTTTCTCTGAGTCTTGCCCGCAAATCGATTTCCGAACACAAAATTCTAGACCGCGTCCCCATGGTTTCCCAGTCAACCCCCTATTCTTGCGGAGCCGCAGCACTGCAAGCGGTGTTGGGCTACTACGGCCATGAGTACAGCGAATCTGAACTTATCAAAGAACTTGGAACCGAGCCTGCCTCTGGCACAAAGCATGAGAAAATGGTGGAATTCGCGACAAAGCTGGGAATTAAGGCCGTGGTGAAACATGACCTTAACCTAGACGCGCTGGCAGAAAGCATCCAGCGAGACCAATTAGCCATTGTCGAATTTCAAGCTTGGGCGGACGAGCCGGACCACAAACCTTGGTCGGAGCTTTGGGACGATGGCCACTATGCTGTTGTGCTTGGTATGGATAGCGAAAAAATTTATTTCATGGACCCTTCCCTTTTAGGCTCAAAGGGCTTCATCCCGATCAAAGAATTTCTCGAGCGATGGCATGATATCGTTTCTAGCGGCGAACATAAGTACCATACGGCTATTCTTTTCGATGGCATTCCAAAGCCTCCCCCCGCTTGGACCGCAATACAATGAAGGAAAGGCACACATTCTGACCGCGTCGAGTATAGCTCTCGGAATCTGGTTGACACACCACACCTAACACATTACGTAAACTGGAAATACAGACAGGGGAGGGGGCATGCACCTACCACGTTTTATCTGGTTAGTACTATTCACAGCAAATATTTCTTTCGGTTCAATTGTTTTCGATTTGATGCACACAAGACCCGAGTGCCACCACTCCGGAAAGCCAACCACCTGGTGTACTTTTGATGATGTTGCGACTGCCGCCCTTAAAGCGGGCATGGAAAAGCGCGTCGGCCAGATGCTGGAAGACGCCGAAGATCCGGAGCAGTCCCGCATCGCAATTGCGTACTTTAGTTTTTCAAACGAAGCTGTCTTTAAGAAGCTTTGCGAACGAGGAAAGGCAGGGATTCCGATTGAAGGATTTTTTGATGTGAGCTACCGAGGAGGTGCCAAACACCCCGGCAAGCTTGCAAAGGAGTGCCAAGGACCGTCGGGTGATAACGTTCAGGTGCATTTCCTGGGTCTTGACCGCAGCGACCCAGGCAATGAATGGCGGCTGCATCATAATAAATTTCTGATTGTCGACACCGGAGCCGATACTTTAAAGATTAATTTTTCCAGCGGAAACCTGAGCCAATCAGGGCTAAGCATTCATTTTGATCATTGGGTGATGCTTGAAGCCAGCCGCAAAACGAATCTTGCAAGACAACACGAGTGCGTCATCCAAAGCATGCAGAAAGCCTTGGATCCCAATGACTCGGGCGAAGATGCAGAAGAAGACGACCCCGATTTATATCGGTCTTCTTTAGAAAAATGTTTGAAAAAAAATACGCTTTGGGACAAAGGGACAGAGTGGGTCGAAGATGCTTTGAAGAAAGAAAAGATCGCCCCTCTTTTTTCTCCGGATCCCGACGACCGAGTTTATAAGGTTTTGGCCGAAAACATTGATCAAGTGGTAAAGGGCGGAAAAATTTACGGCGCCATTCAACATT
>JACQOU010000350.1 GCA_016207775.1 Deltaproteobacteria bacterium | reverse complement strand
GGGTACAACCCCACGCTTGACAGCTCAAGGCTGTACTCTCGTTAAACAGTATTTTCAGCCTCTCATTGATAACGATTTAAAAATAGCGTATCAATTTAAATCATGATTGAAAGGCTACTTAAGCTACCAGATAAATTAAGTTTTTTTGATAGGGTAACCTGTCTTTCTTGGCGTGATGGGATCGCTCGAGTGTTTGAGCTTTGAAGTTTTGAAGTTTTGTTAAGGTTCCTTTTTCATGATGAAAAGATAAGGGAGCGGCCGAGACTTCAAATCTGGACAATCGGCTTTTATCACTGTATCAAAACCTAAACGATGTGGCTGAAATAAAGCGTAAACCAGACTCCGGGAATATTATTCAAGATCGGCGAATCGTTGTAGAATCCAATGGGTTTCTTCTTATGCTCGGTGAGGAGTGAAGTTTCCGTCGGAAATTCAGGTTTTGCTTAAAATATGTAATACACTTCAAGAATTGGGTGTTCCTTACATGTTAACAGGATCCTTTGCTATGCATTTTTATGCGAACCCAAGGATGACGCGGGATATCGATATTGTGGTTGAACTGACTCGAAAGGATGTGAAAAGATTCTGTGAAGCCTTGGGCAGTGAATTTTATAGTGATGAGGAAATGGCAACTCAAGCCATTCAGCACGGTTCAATGTTTAATATTATTTTTAAGAAGGCAGGAATCAAAGTCGATTTTGTGATCAAGAAGCAGACTGAGTATGCAAAGAAGGCGTTTTCCAGAAAAAAAGAAATGGAATTACTCGACGCAAAGGTGTGGGTCTGCTCAGCCGAAGATCTTGTGGTTTCAAAACTTGATTGGGCCAAAGAATCAAAGAGTGAAATGCAGTTGCGGGATGTTTCAAATCTGTTAAAAGTAAGGGAACTGGATTTACGATACGTCGAAAAGTGGATTGAGAAGCTCGAACTCAAAAAACTATATGCAAGAGCCAAGACTTACTGACACTCACCCCGTGATCCAACGGAAATTAGATGAATTATTGGCTGCTAAGACCCATGAGGAACGCGTGCTGATAGGTATATCCATGTTTCAAGCATCGAAGTTCATGATTATGGAACGCTTGAAAAGAGAAAATCCTAATGCTGATAGAACGGAGCTGCAGAGATTGGTTCTCGAAGAGTTATACGGCGCCTTCTACCCTTTCCCCCATTACTGCTCGCGCCTGTCCGTCCAAGAAACTCGAGTCACATCACATTGATCAAAAACTGCGAAGCTTTGGGCTTATCGCATGATCCCGTCCCCCAGCAATTCGATAAGGTAACCTGTCTTTCTTGGCGTGATGGGATCGCACCATTGTCGAAATCCTAAACACCAAGAATTAGTTCGTCATTTAGGGTAGTAGAGTTCTGGTATGCCAATGTGCACCGACATTCGCCTAATAATTTGTCAAATAACACTGGCTCCCTGGTGAAGCTGGAATCAAAGCCATCGCCACATAATGGACTTGTCGCTTACCATCAGGCGGTAGGGTACAACCCCACGCTTGACAGCTCAAGACTGTAGTCCCAATAGAATGCATAAATGGTTTGTGCAAACCTTCACATTGTTCTGTATCAGCCAGTTATTCCGCAAAATACCGGCTCCATCGCAAGATTATGCGCCTGCACGGGAGCAACTTTGCATTTGATCCATCCATTGGGATTCAAAACAGATGAAGCCTCAGTAAAAAGGGCGGGGCTGGACTATTGGCCGTATGTGGGTGTCCGTGAGCACGAAAATTGGGACGCCTTCCTTCAAAACGAGCAACCAACCGACCTGCGTTTTTTTAGCAAATTTTCCAATCAAGATTACTCGAAAGCCGATTTTCCACTCCCCTGCTACCTCGTATTCGGGAATGAAACAAAAGGCTTGCCTGCTCTGATGCGCGAGAAATACGCAAGCCAGCTATTTAAAATTCCTATGAGAACCCACTTGGTGAGAAGCCTGAATCTTGCCCAATGTACTGCCATCGCTTTGTATGAGGCACTTCGACAAAATAATTTCCGGGAACTCGACTCACCGCAAAAAAAGCTGGACAGTTGTACGCCCGTCACGTAGTGATTGATTAACGTACTGCATTATTGGGCAGGCCGTATAAATGGGAGGGGGAAATGAAACTGGGGGCACTTTTCTTATTGGGTTGTCTGTCTGTTTTTTCACTAAATGCTGCCGAGGTGGTCGACTGGGACCTGAGCGCACCATCGTCCGCTGCGCTATCTAAAATCTTGGCACAGGCGAAAAACTTTCCCGAGGTTTCTGTAACTGGCTATGTAAGCGGCAGGGAGATCCGCACAGCCCAATGCCGTGCCCATGTCCTGCGGCCCCAGCGCTCGGAATCTTCCGCAATGATCGATGAACGATCGAAAGAAAATAAAATTCAATGCCAATTCGATCAGGAAACGGGCCCAGGCAAGGTCATTCTCTCGCTGGCGAAAGTACCCGTCTCATCCTGGGGGGGAAAGTACGATAAGCCGACTCATTTCAGTATTGAGGGAACCGTTGCCACCAAACTCTACTCCGAACTTCAATCCGCTTGGGAACAAAACCCCGATGAGCCGTTGGCGGATCAAACAGATTATATGGGCCCGGCTCAGCATCGAATCCAATCGTACGGAATTCTCTCACGTGAAAATCGACGCAAGCCAGATGGATCGCTGATCTACAGTCAGATTGCTGTGGACTGCGTCCATCTCAGCCAGGAAGGAAAGACGCATTCCATTTTTTGCAATTTCTTGGATTTTTAGGCTATCGCTCCCGTTTTTATCGACGATAACCTTCTGTTTGGTAAGCTCAGCGACGAACCGAAACGTGAACCTCACATGAGGTTAGTGAGCGACGATTGCATAACAGATACCAACTAAAAAAGTGCGTGGTCTCTTGACAGTCGGTAAACCATAAACATTACCAACCTTGCAAACACGCAGTTCGCCCCCTGCGCAGACTCAGCAGGTTGCTGAAGGAGGTAATTATGATCAACGTTACAACTACGGATACGGAAGAATCGAAAACTCTAGCATGGGTAGTGTTCCTCGCTATATTCATCACAGCAGTTGCGCTTGGGCAAACCCAACAAATGGAAAAGCAGTCAACTCCATCCTCTTCAAATAGCGATTATCAAACAACGCCATCTGTGTCCGATAACTTGGACACTGGTTACGAGACACTGATCCAGCAATGGGACAAAAGGATTGCTGAACTGAAAGGTGCATGTGAAAGAGAAGCCGGAAAATTATCTAAGCATCGCCAGCTAAATCGCACCGTCTCTCGCCTCGAGCGGGAACTGAGTCATGCACGCAAACACTTTGAACTGTTTAAAAGAGCCACCAGTGATAGCGCAAAGGCCAGTTACAGAGACCGGATGGACCAGAGTCTTGCTCGAATGGAAAAATCGTACAAAGACGTATCGTACGCTGAGTAACCGACGATACATCTTTTCTCAGCGCCGGACACCCTGCGCTCGGAAAACCAGTCTGAGGGGCTGACCTCTGAGCTGGAGTTTCTCTCTCAACTGTTTTTCGATGTATTTTTTGTAAGTGAGAGGCAGCGATTGTTTTCGATTAACAAAAAAAACAAAAGTTGGCGGATGGCTCGCGACCTGGCTAGCATACAAAATGTTGAAATTTCCGCGCCCACCTGATGGGGGCGGATTGTTCTCAATCAAATGTCCAACAATCCTGTTAAGCTTTGCAGTGGGTATCCGTTCGTTAGATTTTCTTTGGAGCTTTTCGGCAAGGGGTATCAAACGCTCAATGTTGAGTCCCGTTAATCCGCTAATGGGAATGGAGGGAAGATGGTAGAGCCACGAACTATGCTTTGCGGCCTCAAGACGTTCCTTTTTTTGCTCTGTATTTAATTTGTCCCAAAAATTCAGACAGACCAAAGCACTTTTGCCTTCTTTTGCGACAAGATTCAAAAGACGAACGTCTTGGTCTGATAGCGCTTCGTGCGATGCAATTAGCAAAAAAACCACATCGGCACGACGGATGATTCTCTTGGCAGCTCGGACTGAATCCAATTCAATTTGCGACTGAATTCGGGGGGCGCGTCGGATACCCGCAGTGTCTATCAACTGAACCCATCCGTGGGCCGTCTTAATTTCACACCCAACTGGATCTCGCGTCGTAAGCGGCTCAGGACTCACTCTCGATACCTCTGCATCGCCCATCCAGTTTATCAAAGTCGATTTGCCGGTATTCGGCTTCCCAATCAACGCAATCGTGAGGCGAGGCTTTTCCAGTTCACTCTCCAGCACCTCAACTCGTGAAACACACCAGGATTTTATTTCCTCTATATTTTTCCGATGGACCGCTGAAACACCGATATAAGATTCAAATCCAAGCTCTGCAAAATCAGTCACCTCATGCACTCGGTGACCCTCTGACTTATTCACGCAAAGAAGGGCCGGCTTTCTGCTCGATAGCACCTGCCTGGCAAGCCAGCGATCAAATGGAGAAATGCCGGATTTTGCATCCACGACAAACAATATTCCTTCTGACCGCTCGATGATTGTTTGGATGAAAGCTTCATCGTTTTCACCAAAAGTACCTTGAGTGTCTGTTAACTGAAGCCACTTGCCGTCCCAACAAACTTTCTGCACTACCAGATCACGAGTCGTCCCGCTGGTTTCTGAAACAATACTGCGTGGAAAGCCGACCAGAGCATTAAACAAGCATGATTTACCGACGTTGGGTCGGCCCATTAAACAAAACTGTTTCAGCATTTATTCGAGCTCCAGGTACTGAGACACCTTACCACGGTCCTTACGCCAATCTCTTTCCACATGGACATGGAGCTTTAGACAAACCTGGCGTCCTATCATTTTTTCAATATCTTTTCTGGCTGCCATGCCGATTCGCTTAAGTCCCAATCCCCCTTTCCCAATAAGAATGCCTTTGCGGGAATCTGAGTCGACATGAATGACGGCAAAAATATTCGGAATACGATTTTCCACCCAGCTTTCTATCTCAACTCTAACAGAATAAGGAAGTTCCTGACG
>JACQOU010000415.1 GCA_016207775.1 Deltaproteobacteria bacterium | reverse complement strand
TTCCAGGGACCACCAAGCACAGCTTCACCATTAGAATTCCCCGAGCAGCCAATCAGCCAGCATTTTCGAAAACAACTGGAACAAGTGTCAGAGCTGCAAATTCAATTTGCCCTTACAAAATATCTGCCACTAAAGCTCATTAATCAGCTTTTGGTTCGACGCAAGGAATTATTGTCTGTTCAGGAACCTGAGAGCCAGGACCGTTGCAGCACTCCTAAGAAACAAGCTGTCTAGGCCCAGATCGAGTTAATCTGGAGAACGTAATCCGAGTTCCACCAGTTTCTTGCATGCGCGTCCCAAGTTGGAAAGGATGATCCCCGTGGTATTCCACGGAAATAAATTCCGGAACCAGACTTTCCGGCTATTCCGTTAAAACGTCCTCGGTACCTTAGGCAAAACTGATCAATCCAAATAATGTCGAAGTGGTTAAAAGCAGGGGCTGTGAAGTCAAACTTTGTATCTAGTGTGCACAGCCGGAACGAAGACCAACTCATTTCCAAAACGCGATGGTTCTAAGGATCTTGCCGGTGCTCATATCGATTTCGTATTCATAACTATCTTGAGTAGTGGCAGTAAGCTTTCCGCCCTTATATTCAAAACAACCATATGGAGACGGCAGATCTATTTTGTGAGGCTGCTCTTGAATCTGCCACTTTATAGCTCCATTTTGGGATAACAAATAGATGTTTCGGCCGTTCTCAAGAAAAATGAGCTGCACAATAATATCCCCTGATTCAATCAACAAGAATCGCTCGATTTCGTCAGGAAAAGAGCAAAGGTTTTCCCATTTTCTATTCCGCAGGCACTGCAAGGTGTTCTTTTTTGAACGCAATTTCATGTTATGGATCCTTCCATTTAAATGTTCTTGTTCGCACTAATCGCTTGTCCCTAGGTTCCAATACTTCACCTTGCACAAAGCCACCGTCGCCCCAAGCATTCTTTCCCGCTTTTCCTATTCTGATACGAACTTTTTCGCCAGGCTTGGGCTCGAATTCTGTAATAAACTTCCTGTCCTCCGGTTTTCCAGGCATTGCAAGCTTGTTCTTAGCAACGGGTTTTGGATAAAGTCGTTGATCGAATCGCGTCCCCCAAAATCTCAATCTCTTATCGTTTTTCATGTGGCTACTATACCATCGAAATCGATCCTCTTTGGCCTCTGGCTGAATAAATTCAAGCTCGAAAGCCCGGCCATGCTCAGGCCAAGGAGGCTGTACTTCACCTTGGCCCCCATAATGAATCTGCGCTTCATCATTCAAATCAGAATACTTGGGCCGTGTTTTCCAAACTTTTATCGATCTTCCGGTTCTTTTCGTTTCTATTTTCGCAGTATCAGCCGCTTTTGGGCTAGTAATTAGCTCCGAGTTAGCCGCCGCCACGCCCCTGCCACCTAGCCTATCTACCGCCCCATTTACCCGCCTCACAAGATCAGCGCGGCTGACAAATCCCTTGAGAATCTTAAATCCGGCTGGCCCAAGAACGATCACCATACTGATGGCGTTATAGATATCCTCAGCTTTGTCTTCCGCTGAATCGCCAAACTTCTTTTTCGCAAATTGTGCGATGGCCTGCTTAACCGGGTTGTAGCCCTTCCCGCCATTCAGTCCACCGAGTTTTGTCATGCCTTCCACGGCCTCAAGGGCACCAATTGCTACAACGACGATTCCTCCGCCGGATGCAATGCCGATTACGCCCGCTGATACTTGTGCTGCGGTGGAAAGACCAGCATAGAGCTGGGTCCTTTCCGAGATTTTTCCCTCAAATTCCTCCCCAATTGCCGTGTGAAGCAATTCAGCAGCCATTTGGGAGGAAACGCGTTGGACTTTTCCACCGTATTTGTCGGTAAGAGCATGGATGGTTCCGATGTACCACTCGGGAAGATAAATAATTTTTTCATCATGATTTATCTCCCATCGGCTTAAGCTTATTTTCTTTGACCGAAGGGAGTAGCCCATCCCACCGTTCTGTGGATCGAGGATTAAATTCAAAAGTTTCTGAAGGTCTTCTGCGCCAAATTTGGAATAGGCTTCAAGAAGCGCTTCCATTTTCGTCGGACTCCAAGCATCATCAAAAGCATTTTCTTGGTGTTTTTGATACTCCCGGACGGCATGTTCGAAGTCTTCATAGCTTTGAATGGCTCTGCGATTTAATATGCAAATTTTTTCCAGGTACTGTTCGAGGCCGGTGTTGTCTTTCTGGATTTCTTTTGCAAGCTCAAAGAGCTTTCTTGTGTCTTCGTTGTTTCTGTGCCACAGGCTTTTCATGTGCTGTGCAACGGTAGCGCTTTTTAGAAATATCCACTCGTTTCCCCGGATGGCATAAAGACGGCTTAGATAGTGAAGGTCCCAGGCGGCTTTAAGCTCCTTTTCTCTGGTCTGCCCATTCATTGGGGAGGATTTCCCTGTGGCCTTGGAGTGGTGGGGCTCGAATTTGGCGGTGTGGGGCCCCTGTAGTTTTCCCATTCAGGAGCAACTTTTTTCCAATAGGTTTCCCCGACCAGTGTGCGATTAAGTTCTTCCCCGTGTTTTTGCTGTTCCCGTTTGAGGGCCCACAGAAAATCCTCCTGTTCCACGCTGGATTTTTTCTGTGCAGCCGCCCTTGCCGCCGCATATCGGATACAATTTCGAATCATGCCGCCACTCATTTGAAAGAGCGCTAGATGCGAGAAATCGACCGTTTTGCCAAGCGGAAGTTCTGCTGGAACATTAGCCCTCCAGATTTTGGCCCGCAGATCCTGATCTGGGATATTAAAGTTGATGGCGTAGGTGAATCTTCTTAAAAATGCCGGGTCTAAATTCCTGTCATGGTTGGTACTGAGAACCGCTATTCCATTAAAGACTTCAATTTCCTGCAGAAGAAAATTAACTTCCAGGTTTTGATATTTATCCTGACTGTTTTCAACCTTCGTACGTTGTCCGAAGATGGCATCCCCTTCGTCAAAAAGCAGGATCCCTCTCACGCCTTCCGCAGCGCGAAAGATAGCCTTTAGATTTTTCTCGGTCTCCCCAACCCACTTGCTGATAACCGATGACAGATCGATTTGATAAAGCGGTAATCCCACGACATTTGCGATAACTTCAGCGGCCATTGTCTTTCCCGTACCGCTCGTACCGTGAAATAGCAGGGTAACACCGTGGCCACGGCTATGCCTTTTTCGAAACCCCCAGTCATTTTCACAAAATGGGCGTGTTTCGATGTATTCAACAGCCTCCTCAAATTTGAGCTTTGTTCCGGGGCTTAATACCAGATCTGACAGTGAGTATTTCGGTTCGAGCTTTCTTGCATGCTGCAGAAGTGCGCTGTCATCACGTGAAAGGTCGGCGGAGAAAGGCAGTGACAGGAATTTTCCTTCGTCAGCATGAACCGGCATCACAATATTGGTTAAATTTCCATATCCCAAAATCAAAAAGCGCTTGTGACTATAGAGGGAAAATAGAAGAGAGAGCTCTTTTGCCAAGTGAGAAAGATCGTTTTCACTGCGGGCATCGATTACTACAAGGTCTGAGTCAGTTCCATTAATGACAGCCGAGAGCAAGGGCTCTTTGGCCCCGTGAATCGGTATCCACAGCGGTTTAAACGGTTTTTCGAGGGTCTTATGAACCTGCAGTGCTCTTTCACGATTACATCCATCGAGAACTACCCAACGGTTCTTTTTGTCGGAAAGTGCAACCAAGAGTTCTGATAAATCATCTTTTAGGAGGTCGTCTTTTGAGCCGGCTTTTCCCATTAAACCCGAAAGGAAGCAAGTCACATGCCGAGCAATTTCATGCGTGCTGGGATTGAAGGAGGAACCTTTCCCCCGGCTACTGGGCAAAAGCTGGCCACATGGGTGCATAAGTGGCCATTCTTGGATCGAATTGCGGACACTATTTCGTTTCAAAAGGCTGGCTTTTCCCATGCCCAAGCCATTCAAAACTTGAAATTCTGCTTAATTCATGCCAGTTGGAAAAGAGATTTAGTCCTCACAGTGGACCGAATTCTCAGCGGCACGAATCTTGCTGGTCAAAAATGGTACACATGACTCGTAATGGCTAGGAAGCAGGAGGTAAACATGAAACGGGTTCGTAACTTTCAATTGGCATTGTTGGTTGCTATCGAAGTTCTAACTGGTCTTTTCTTTTTGGGCTACCATCGGGATGCACAAGCCGCAAGCCCGCTTAAGGATATCACGATTACCCACGTCGATCTTGAACCGGGTGAAGCTACCGAAACAGGTGGCACTCACTCAAGCATGATTGAGTTACGCTAAGCTTGGGCGAGCTTCCCTATAATTGATCTGGGGGCTAGTAGGTGAGGGAGTTAGTTAATGTGGCCAGATTGGTGGCAAGCCAGAGTCGCGGTCCGCAAAATTAACTTTGCCCTCCTAAACCGACAGGAATTTACCGTCCGCAAAGCGAAGGACCACCTAAAACTGGGAGTACACTGGTACAATATTGCTTCTGTTGTAGGGCCAGATAAGACTCGCGTACGTGGCTCAGGGGTTGATTTTTCGGAACATCTCGCAATAGCCCGTGCTTGGGGGGAATTTGTAGAACGATATTCATTTCTTCGAAGCGTTACAAAGACTGAATATTGCACTTCAAACGGATTTGCGAGCCACGTTAATGTTAAATCTTCAGCCCATGCCGCCATCGGTGAACTGGTCGAAAGAGACGCCTTGCTTTGTTGTTGGCTTGCGCGGTTACCAGCCGTCCCACTAGATGTCGGCAGACTCAAGCTCCGGAATCCCACTCGAGATAGGCTAGCACTTCTTGAAGCCCGTGGATTTCAGGTCAAATTTGCGGTACTTGCTTTCTGTATGGGCTTTTTTGTCGGACTCGCGATTTTAAGTGATGGGAAGAATATCGGTATAGCTACTTCAGCAAAAACCTCCACTTCACTTGCAGTAGATGCGCTTACTCGCGAAGTTGCTCAGATTGCTTGTTCTTGG
Source organism: Deltaproteobacteria bacterium (assembly GCA_016207775.1). Lineage (GTDB taxonomy): Bacteria > Bdellovibrionota > FAC87 > UBA2466 > UBA2466 > JACQOU01. Next base: position 4,787 of record JACQOU010000415.1, on the reverse strand, counting down.
CGCTCGCCTTTGGGGCCAACTCCGATTGAGGAGCTACCCGAGCAAGTGCGACCCATAGACCATGCTAGATTCTATCTGCAGGCTGATACTAAATCTTTTTTTAATTTCTGGTTTGGCCGTTCCCGCGACCAGCAGCTGGAGTTCCCCTCGTTCGATTATACGGTGGAGGAATTAACCTCCTCGAACCCTTACGCACAGGAGACTGGCTACTCTGTTCACCGTGCTGTTTCAAAAGACTGCCAAAATCTGTGGTTTGGTGAAACAAGGGAGGATTGGGTGAATTTGCGACGCCTTTCCGCCGTTCTAGGTCGACCAATAACTTATGGAGAATTGAATCATGCGCCCCACCCGCTGGCTTAAATCTCCGCTTGTATCTTTATTTATGGTCCTTTTATTAGGAGTACAAACAGCTTTCTGCCAAACGGAGTGTATTATGAACCTTCTATTATTGAAGTCGCCAAAGGAATTAAGTCCTTTTACGTATCTGTCGTTAAACGAGTGGTACATTCACTTCAATATAACGGCCAATCTTCTCGACTTAGACAACGAAAATCAGATTGTTGCGGGGCTTGCCAAATCCTGGACGGTGGAAGATGAGGGCAGAAAATACAAGTTTAAGCTCGATACTTCCAGGCGCTGGTCGGATGGAAGCCCGATCACTGCTCACCAAATCTTGGGCTCTCTCACCCACGAGGCTAAACACAAGAATGCTAAGTTTCTGCCAAAAATACTTCGGCCAGGTCCCATTGATAAAGCCATCTACCTTGAGGGGCCAGATATTCTAGTTTTCCGTCTTCATACCGCGAGTGACAAGTTCCTCTATCACCTTGCTCGTCCGGAATTTGGTATTTTGGACGCCGATAGTTTTCGCCAGACTGACTTCTTCAGCAAGACTACAAGAACGTCGGGAAACTATAAGATTGAGGAACTAACCGATACGACAGCCGTGTTAGTGCCCAATCCATTCAATCCTTCAGTGTCCGCCAATAATCCACAACGAGTCGTCTTTTCGGTTGTTAGCGATCACGCAAAACAGAAGCAGCTCATTTCCGAAGGCAAAGTTGATTTCTTTGAAGTGCAATCTGACGAAATGTTACGGGTTGGGACTCAGTCGGGGCATTATCAAGTGATTGAAGGGGGACTCGATAATCTGGCAACCTTGCAAGCTCGAAAGGTAACCCCCGCTCAGTTGCATGCTCTTCAGGTACTTAACCATTTTCTGAACCGTGAGACATTCGCAAAGGGTTCCAAGAGAGTGGCCGGGCGCATGGTGGCTATCTCAGAAGTGCCTGTGAGCGAACATTCCCCACGGCTTACCATTGAAGAGGCCAAGCTGCAGCTCGGAAAACCTGTTGAAATGACACTGACCCTAAGTGATGAGGCCACAGCCGATCAAGCTGCCGATGCTAAGCTAATAAAAAGTGAAGCGGAGAAAATCGGAATTCACATCACCATTCATTCCTCACCAGCCGGTTTTCGCAAGCAATGGGAGCAGGAAGAGTACGGGCTTACCATGACTCGAATGGGAGTTTATGCCTATGATGAGGTCGAGCTTCTCAATGGATATTTCTGTGAAGGATTTCGGCCTTACCTTTCCCTAAGCCGATTGGTATGCAAAGAAATTAACGAAGCGGCCCGACCAGGTACAGCCATGGCCAAGAGAAAGTCGCTCTTGCGGCAAGCTTATGAAAACCTTAATAAGTCGGGCTATATTCTGTCGCTATATCACTTTCCCAGGCGTTTTCTTATTCATAACAAATGGGATTTGAGAAATTACAATAACCTGTTGCCCTTTCCTATCTTCAACCACTTTTACGTGAGAAAGGGCTAACCGGGTGCAACTTCGCGCGTCCAGCGTTCTGTACATTGTTTTCAATGTACTGCTCATTGGGTTTTTTGCTGCCACTTACAAATTGATGAGCCTTAAAATCGAAGGCCTATTTTTGGGGCATGATCGCTCCGCCCACCAACAAAAGGTGGAACTCATCGCGCGCTCTATACGCCATAACGTCCTTGTAGGGGACTACGTTGGTATCCGTCGGGTCTTTCAAAATACACTGAACGACAATTCCATCCGAACCGTCCGTTTCGAGCCAAAGGACGGCACCGAAGGAATCTGTGTTGGTAACGAACAACATTGCTACGCACAGAAAGAAAGTTCGGATAGACAGAGCGTGTCCTCGACCCTGTACTTCGACGCCAACCAGGAAACATCGATTGGAACGGTCTTTCTTCGGTTTGCCAGCGTTCAGGCAGCGCAATTGACTAAAATCACCAGCGCGTATCTGGGTGGCGTACTCCTGGTTACCCTCATTTTCTTTAATGTCCTTATCACCTTATTTTTGCGAGCTATAAAAAAACAGGTTTCTTGGAGCATCGATGCCGTTCGGTCCCTCTCACGAGGTAGGAATGTGCCAACGCGTAAGACAGTTTTGCTTGAAAAAACTGAATTTTCCAAAGCTTTATCTGAACTCCAAAATGTTTTGCAGGACTACAGAAAATCCGTGGAAGAGGCATCAAAGCAAGAGGCGTTATTAGAACTCGCTAAGCAAGTTGCTCATGACATACGATCGCCACTTAGCGCTCTTAAATTGGCTTCGACCGACCTGTCCGAACTATCCGACGAAAAGCGCATCCTTATTCGATCAGCGATCGATAGAATTCAGGGAATAGCGAACAATATTCTGGAACGGCAACGTGCCTCCGTCTCCCAAAAATTCTATGAAGCAAGCAATGATCCAACATCTATTAACTCAAGCGGGGAGCTTCTCGCCAGCCTCATCGATCGCATCGTTGCGGAAAAAAGAATGCTCTATGGTGCGCGGAGCGAAATCGACATCGAATTTGAATTAGACCCCTCATCGTACGGAGCTTTTTCGAAAATAAGCGCATCAGAATTTAAGCGCATGCTCTCCAATTTGATCGATAACTCAGTGGAAGCCATTGCCTCCGGTGGCCGCGTGACCGTATCGCTTCACAGCCAGGGGAATATATCCCTCCTATCCGTTCAAGATAATGGCCGGGGAATTGCCCCCGACATTCTCCCCAAACTCTTCAAAGAGGGAGCTACTTTCGGCAAGAAAAAAGGCTCGGGGCTCGGCCTCTATCATGCAAAAAGGGCAGTAGAATCATGGGGCGGAAAGCTGGAACTCACGTCAGCGCTTAATCAAGGAACCACAGTGACGGTGGTCCTGCCACAAACGCAGGCTCCTGCCTGGTATGTTCCAACCTTGCAGATTGGCCCTCAGTCGACCGTTGTAGTTGTAGACGACGATCCATCAATCAGCCAGGCCTGGTGTTCCAGGCTTGGTAGTGCCGAAATGAAGACGCGAAACATTCGATTTGTAAGCTTATCAAAAACTCAAGACCTACTGGAATGGCGGGAGCACAACCAGGACGCCTGCCAAAACGATTTATATCTCGTTGACTACGAGTTTGTGGGGGAAACAACGAACGGTCTAAATCTCATTGAGCAGCTTGCGATACAGGCTCAGAGCATTCTCGTCACCAACTCGTATGAAGACAAAACGCTGGTAGAAAAGTGCCTGAAGCAAAAAGTAAGACTCATTCCCAAGAGTCTGCTTCCTTACCTTCCCATTAGCTATGCAATGCCAGCGAGCTTGGGCCAGCAGCCACCGCCCGGTTGAGTTGGATAGAGACAGCTGGCAAGGGTACGCAAATTTCAGTAAGGAACATTTACCTGGAGGTGCAGATAGGTCCTCGCAAATGAATGGATTGATACAAATTCCCCTTCAGTATCAAGAATCGTGTAAATAGCTAGGTCTGCAGAGGGTTCATGGATCTGTCAGGTCAATGAATTCCAAATACCCAGGGAAACTCCAACAAAGTAAAAACAAACCAAAATTGCGTACCCATACCATAACACATGTACCCAACAGAGAAGATAGGTGAAACTGCTGATCTGCGTCCGAAAAGGATAACCTTTCATTGTTGGCACGACACTTGAGATTGAACCTGGAATCACAATTTCTACCGCATAGTTAGTTGCCCTCATCACTCGTGCGACGATAGGAAGAAATAAATAAAGTCGCATCCGGTTGTTCATGTGTACCATAAAGAGCCGGTCAAACTTTTTTCCCACCAACACGGGAAGAAAGAAAAGGCCATTGATAACCACGATGTGGGCCCACAGAACGAAAATAATAAGAAAGGCACGGGCTGGGTTTTCTCTGATAAGCGGAATGATACGTGTAAAAACGTCCCAATATACACTGATGAAACCCATGGGGATTTCTATCAGAAGTTTCATCACGGCCCGGCTCCTTCAATCACTTTTGGCTCCGCAGAACGGTAGAAGAAATTTGCAAAACCCTCACCCGTTTTCTCGCTGACCCAAGCAAGCCCCGCCCCATAGCCTACTAATACTGACAAATAGCACGCTACTCCTCCCCAACCGGAGGTAAATGTCAGAACAGCGCATAGTTTCGAAGCAATGCCAGTACCAAGAAAACCTGCACCAGTTGTGATTACCGTTTTAGTTGCTTCCCGTACTGTAGTACTACCCTGCTTGGGGGTTCCCCAATCCTGATAAATGTTAGAGCCAGCTACTCCAAGATCGATAGCAATACCAACGGCGTTCATCCCGCTGCTCAGTTTTCTTAAAAATGTCCGCGCTTCACGTGTTGAATGAGAGAAGGCGGCAAAACCATTGGAATCAGGTGATACGATAATGACTCTTCCGCCCTGATTGAATGCACGCGCGCTTTTTGGGACAAGCCGGAGCGCTCCACTGCTTTCTTTCACATAGCGGATTTCCTTCCCAATTC
>JACQOU010000361.1 GCA_016207775.1 Deltaproteobacteria bacterium | reverse complement strand
CTCGTAATTGCACCTTTACAGTCACGGGATACTTGAAAGCATACGTTGGGCTACTCTTCAAGTTGACCTGAAGCTTGAAAGACTGAGTCTCCGATTCCTTTAACTTCAGGGGGATGGGGTTTGGCCTGGAGCCGGGTCCAGTCGCAGTAATTTCGTCGTTTCCTTTCTTGAGAGTGAAGGCGGCCGCAGTGGATCCATCCATGCTGAAGTTACGTCCACTAAGCGCTTTTTCTACAAAGCCACTCAGTTCGCCTGGTTTTCGAAGCGGTTCATTGCCAAGTTCGTCGGCAAACAGCATGTGTCCGAACCATTGCTGTGCTGTAAGCGCCGGATGGTTTCGGCACAACCGCATCGACTCGAGCACGAGATCAGTGACCTTTGCAAGCCCTGCCTTTCCATCTTTTGCGATAGCGGCCAGTAACAGGTCGTTCATCGCACCGCCATACGCTTCGCCATCATCATGTACTTCGTTAGTTAGGTAGAAGCCGGTTTGATTGTTAATACGCATCCGATCAAGTCCGGGGAAAGGCTGGCTCCCAGTTACATCATGAATAATAAACTGAGCTACGAGATCAGCCATGCCTTCGCTTAGACCACCGGTATCGGCCAGACGAATCAGATCGCCCATGAGCCGATCCATTACCCCGTGCCCCAGCTCGTGCCAAATGGTTGTATTGTCGCGAGCCATATTGTGTTCTTCAGGTGAATAGGTTGTAAAATTGATGGTATCGTCGTGATAATAAGCGTTGTTCCGATAAGCGATATCAGGATCGTATAGAAAAGCATGGAACTGACGCGTAGAGAGCTCGGGATCGGTAAAGCCCATGGCTTTTAACGAATCGAACATCTGATTGACCGCCCAGTAAACTTGAAGCTCATCAAATCCGTCGTTGATATAGCTGACCGGGTTGTGATCGGGAAGCCGTCGCGCTGGACGATTCCAGGCTTCATCGGCAGAAGCAATGGGTTTTCCCCTCAATGTGGAAGTGGGTATCATTTCCCATTCACGTGGATCTTCCGGTGTAGGTAACCAGTTTGGGACAAACTGTGCAGAGAGTGCGGGCGTAAATACCAGGTTCTTGAAATGTTTTGGCACCTCCGGATGTAAGTTGATGGTTGCGTATCTTCCCTCCAGTACAGTGTTTGTGCTGGCCAACGAGTTATCAGAAAGAGCAAGGGCTGCTTGCAGCTTTTCGGCTTGGGATTTTAGATAAGGCATTGCCCAAAGTCCCTGTGCTTGGCCGGAGGGCATAAGGCCTAGGATGGGATCATATTGCCGCTCTAAATATCGTCGGGATAACAGTGGTTGGAAGGGGTTGGTAGTGGGCCGGGCTACTTGGTTCTTCAGGTACCGAAGCTCGCTTTGAATTCTTGTCAGGATGGTTCCCTCTCCTTCGATTTCTTCATAAACCGGATATATTTGGATAGGCATCTTGAATTCTGTATCCGTCTGAGGGAATTCCTCGTAGCGATAGGAGACAACTTTCATCTCAGTCAGAGATACCGAAACGACGTGATAACCTCTTTGCCCCGTGATTTTGAACTCACGAAAGATATCATTTCCGTGCCAAGAATCATTCCATTTGACAGAGCGGATGGCTGAATCATCGAGGTTATTCTTAATCACAGCGCGAACAAGGTTCATGGTGGCTTGCGAGTTCAATGAGCGGTTTGCCAATGCTTTCTTATTCAGTTCACTGGGAGCCCGGTGGCTATCTACCAATGCTTCTGCCTGAACCAATTTCTGGTCTCTTAAAGACGTCCAGATGCGAATTGAGCGGAGATTAATCGGAACCCCGGCCTCAACTTGAACGAACATTTTAAAGTGGGTGATAGCAAGGTCGCGATCTTCAATGAGTAAGAAGTCTGAGCTTTTAAGATCGAATCCGGTTTTTTGATTGAGTACGCTTAGCACGCGTTCAAAATCACCTTGCGAGTCGTCTTTCACAGTCCATCGAACCCATTGGCTGGATGCTGCTGCCAACTCGATCCAAACGGTAAAAAGAATTATAAAAATAAAGAACGGCCTTCTCATTGTCACGATGCTCCCCCCTGTTAAACCTGGGTGGAACCCAGATTTCCAATTTGGTTATTATGGCTCAGGGGAGAATGCAAGGGAGCGGGCGGCATTCTGGGACACACGGTTTAACGACGCTGTCCTTAGTTGCCCGCAGGCCGCCGAGATGTCTGCGCCGCGACTTTTTCTGTAGGTTGCTGTCAGGTTTTTTTCCAGTAATATACTTTGGAAAGACAGAACGCGCTTTTCAGATGGTCGCTCATACGAACAGAAGGGGTTTTCGTTATAGGCGAGTAGGTTAATTTTGCAGCGTATATTTTTCACCAGGGCTGCGAGTCGCAGAGCATCTTCATTACTGTCGTTAACGCCTTTGATTAGAACATATTCAAAGGTAATTCTGCGACGGCCCTTAAACTTCAGTCTTTGACACAAAACGATGAGTTCTTCCAGGGGATGCTTTCTGCTAACGGGCATGATTGCAGAACGCTGCTCTTGCGTTGTTCCGTGCAGAGAAATGGCAATATTGGCCAGCCCCTTTTTTGCCAAATCTTCAATCTTTGGTGACAGGCCCACTGTGGAAACCGTGATGTGACGCTTACCGATTTTTACACCCAGGGGATCCTGCAAAATTTCTAGAGCCTTGATCAGTTCATCATAATTGTCCAAAGGTTCTCCCATTCCCATCATCACAACGTTTGTGACGGGTCTGGGAAAAGGCAAGAAGCATTGCTCCACAATCTCCCAGCTTTCCAGGTTGCGGGTGAATTTTTGATAACCGGTTGCACAAAATTTGCAACCCATCTTGCAGCCCACCTGAGTTGAAATGCATACCGTGTTGCGATCTTCTGCCGGGATAAAAACCGTTTCCACTTTTTGTCCATCCTCAAGCATTACCAGATACTTGATAGTCCCGTCGGCGGAGTGCTCGGCGCGATCCACGCTCAGACTTGCCAGGCAGAACTTTTCCGAAAGCTCTTTGCGAAAAACTTTTGATAGATCGGTCATGTTCTCAAATTCATTCTGTCCGCGCTGGTATACCCAACGAAAAAGCTGACGCGCTCGAAAAGCCGGATGGCCAAGTGCCATTAGCTTAGGCTCGAGCTCTCTAAGAGGCATGCCTTTCAGATTTTCCTTGGTCATAAGAGGGGTTGTATACCGAATTCCGTGCACGGAATCCACTAATGTTTAAACGTGAGCTTGGCCAGAAGCTCGTCCGGTCTGGCGAGGTAACGCTCTTTGGTCACTTTCACCCCTCCATAGCCCCAGCCAGCCGCATAGAAGCTTACGCCAGCGGCCTGCGCACATTGGGCATCGACCGGGTCATCGCCTACATAGACGGCATCTTGTGGGGTGAGATTTAACCGTTCAATGACTTCTAAAAGATGGATAGGGGATGGTTTTTTTTCGCTAACTTTTTCGGGGCCTGCGACCACTTCAAACAGTGTTTCCGGCAAGTAGTACGCAAGAGTCTTGAAGGCCGCATCAGTTGGTTTGTTGGTAGCGATTGCGAGCTTCAAATGAGGGTTGGCCCTAAGCTTTGCGAGCATTTCCTTAACACCAGGGTAAACATGCCCTCCGAGATGGGGATTTGCCAAATAAGTGTCCATTACTTGCTTGTGCAGGGAGGTTGGGTCGAAGGTCGATAAATCCTGGAAAGAATGCTTGATAAGATGATCGACTCCATGGCCAATGTAACCCTTTACCACTTCCGTGGTTAATCGCTTCAAACCGTACTGTTGCCGAACCAAATTCACTACACCTGCAATATCAGCCAGCGTGTTGACCAACGTACCGTCTAAATCGAATAATATTCCAATCAATCCTGACACGGTACTCGCATTGTTTTACAAGTTCCACTGAATTTCAACCGGGTGTTCCAGAGGGACGGTGGGATGTTCTACGAATACAAGGTGCCCTTCTGGCGTAAGGTAAGAAATCCTTGGCTTTCCGTCGGCACCTGTTCCCTCAATCCGCAGAAAATCGCCCTGCGCCCAAGCCATCCGGGCGCCGATAAGCAGGCGAGTATTTTCAAAATAATTTTTGGGATCCAGTGAACAGTCATTCAATGAAACGCGTTGAAGAGAGGCGGTTCCCAAAAACCAACCGTGATTGCCCAACTGGATAATAGGGGTCTGCAAGTTTGTTTTGGCGATTTCGGATGAGTTTCCATCTTTATCCAAACAATGCAGGCTTGTTCCTTGCCAATCATGAGTATGACCCAATAAGCCACCCTGTCCTGTTTGTTTGTCGATATATCTAGGTAGGACCCCAGTTCTCTTCATGATACTTAGATCGTTGAGGTCAATCTTAGAATCGTTGGTAAGAATATAATTTCCAAATTTAAGTGAATCGTAAGAAGCGAGAAGCGCTTTCTTTTGAGGTTCGTT
>JACQOU010000332.1 GCA_016207775.1 Deltaproteobacteria bacterium | reverse complement strand
TGAACCAGGCCGCCTTAGATTTCTATGGTTACAGCCGTAATGAATTTCTTCGAATGCGGATCACGGACATACGTCCCTCTTCGGAAGTTGAAAAGTTATTAAAGGCATTCAAAGACAAGACGAGCTTTATGCAGCTGCGCGAGGTAGGGATTTGGAGGCACCAACTGAAGAATGGCAAGCTTGTCGATATGGAAATTGTTGTTGCTCCAGTTTATCTCGATGGGCGGCTCGTTGTGTTTGTCTGTGCGCATGATGCGACATCAAAACTAAAGACAATTGAAGCGGTACGTGACCGCGAGGCACGTTTCCGAGGTGTTTTCGAAAATTCTCCGATAGGGTTGAGTCTAATAGATCACGATTTTAGTTATGTTCGTGCAAATAAAGCTTATTGCGAAATGCTTGGCTACTCTGAAGAGGAACTACGATCTCGTTCTTTTCTCGATCTTATTCATGAAGAAGATCGTGCAGTAGCGCTTGAGTGTGCTCTAAAAGCGCGTAGTGGAGAGACGGCCGCTTTCAATGCCGAGCGCCGCTACGTGAAGAAAAATGGACAGGTAATCTGGGGACGAGTCAGTTCTGCCATTATCCATGATGAGGAGGGTAAGGCTCTTTATGGCCTGGGAATGGTTGAAGATATAACGGAAAGAAAACGTGCTGAGCAGCAACTGAGGTTTCAGGCAAACGTATTATCACACGTCAGTGATGCTGTCGTTGCCGTAGACAATAACAATATAGTTACTTTTTGGAATCCAGGAGCTGAGCGATTATTTAACTGTAAGGCGTCAGATGTGCTTGGAAAACCGCTGGATGAAAAACATGGAGCAGTTTGGAGAAACGAGACGGATGAGCAAGAGGCTCTTTCGACTCTAAATAAAGGCGGCTTCTGGACTGGGGAGAAGATACGCGGTGATGTACTAGTAGTGAGCACCTCGATCAGTCTTGTTAAGGATGCAAGCGGAAAAGTAGTGGGTAAGTTAGAGGTGATGCGTGATATTACTGCGAGCAAGAAAAATGAGGAGGCATTGAAGCAGAGTGATGCACGTTTGAAGGTTGCAGCCAGTGAACTTCAGAGAGTGAACGACCAGCTTGAGAACAGAAATCAAGAGCTTGCCAGGTCCAATAAAGATTTGCAGCATTTTGCTTATGCAGCTTCGCATGATTTGCAGGAACCTCTCAGGATGGTTGCCGGTTTTCTAAATCTGCTTTCGCAGCGCTATCGTGGAAAGTTGGATAGCGATGCAGATGAGTTTATCGGTTTCGCTGTGGATGGCGCTAAGAGAATGCGCGAGCTAATTTATGATTTATTGGCTTACTCCCGTGTGGGGAATGGTGGAAACGTATTTGGTCGCGTGGATCTCAAGAACGTTTTGCAGCAGGCACTGGCCAACCTGAGGATGGCGATTGAAGAAAGCGGTGCAATGATTACTGTGGATCCGGTGCCTTTCGTGGTGGGTGACAGCAGCCAGCTGTTGCAAGTTTTTCAAAACCTGATAGGCAATTCAATCAAGTTTAGGGGAGGTAAAACTCCGCGCATTCATATTTCAGCGGAGCCGGCCGGCAAGAATGGCGATTATGTTTTCTCAATTAAGGATTCTGGTATAGGGATTGCGAAAGAATACGCTGAACGTATCTTTCTAATCTTTCAACGGCTTCACGGAAGGGGGCACTATCCGGGTACCGGTATTGGACTGGCGATTTGCAAGAAAATTATTGAGCAGCATGGGGGACGCATTTGGGTGGATTCTGAGGTGGGCCAAGGGTCCACCTTTTCGTTCACGCTTCCAGGAGCGTAAGGGAAAGAAGTATGTTTCATATCCTTCTTGTCGAAGATAATCTTGGCGATCAACGACTCACTTTTGAGGCTCTTAAAGACGGTCGAGTGGAAAAACAGCTTCATGTTGTCCAAGACGGGGTGGAAGCGATGTCATTTCTTCGACGAGAGGATAAGTACGCAGTGATGCCGCGGCCTGATTTGGTGATCTTGGACTTGAATTTACCGCGTCGTGATGGCAGGGAAGTGCTTAAGGAAATGAAAAAGGATGCATCCCTGGCGCACATCCCCGTTGTTGTTCTTACTACTTCGAATGCGGAAGAGGACATTGTGAAAAGTTATGACCTGCATGCGAACTGTTATATTACAAAGCCAGTTGATTTGGATGATTTCTTTCACGCAGTTCAATGGATTGAGCAATTCTGGCTGACATTGGTGCAGCTGCCTCCTCGTGCTGTTTAAATAGCCACAAAAGGCCTCCGCCCCACCTTCGGTGGGTCCCCTCCTGGAATCTCCATCAAATAAGAGCCGGTTCGTCGCGTCAGTGCGGGTCGCTAAATGGTCAATTGACCGCTTGTCACCTGCCCTTTGGGCTCGTGCCCAAAAGCAAAGTTCGAAGTAAAGGACGTGGAATAAAACTTGTTCCCACTCGCCAACCTTCCTGTAGGACGGTAACAAAAGTTAATGCATTTTTGTGAATGCATCTCTAAAACACTTTACAGAAAAATTAAGTCGGCCCTTTTTGTCGACGAAATCCCACCTTATTAAAGAATGAACCCGGCTGCCATCTCCTCTCAAGGCCCTTCGGTGGGGCATGGCCG
>JACQOU010000331.1 GCA_016207775.1 Deltaproteobacteria bacterium | reverse complement strand
ATCCACAGGGGTAGGCAAGAAACCAGGGGAGTAATCCACAGGGATATCCACAGGACAATAAACATGAATTCAAATAGTTAGGTGAGTTATTAACATATCAACAGTGATTAATAATACTACTATAAGATCATTAAGAGGTAATTAAACCTAAGAATATAAAATAATTTGCCGTTTGGGAGACAAAATAATGAATTTTAGCATTCAAAAAGAACAGATGCTGTTAGGGCTGCAAAGAGTGCAAAATGTGGTTGAGCGACGTACAACTATGCCGATACTTGCTAACGCTCTCCTAAAGATAGAATCTGAGGGTCTTTCCTTAGCTGCGACCGACTTGGAAGTTGGAATTCAGAGCCTTTTGCCGGCCGAAATTGGCGAACAGGGTGCAATCACCATAAAAGCTCGAAGCCTTTTGGATATTGTAAAGGAACTCCCAGAAACAAAGATTTCTTTCCAAACAAAAGAAAATCAGCGCTTAGAAATTCGTGCAAATAAGTCGGTTTTTAACATTTTAGGCCTTTCTGCGGACGATTTTCCTGAAATTCCAAGCTTCTCAACGATTGATCCATCGCTTTTTGTGAGAATGAACGGAACTGCCGTTATTTCCATGTTGGATAAAACTTTATACGCCGCATCAACAGATGAAGCACGGTATCAATTAAATGGGGTTTATTTTGAAACGGTGGAGGAGAAAAACAGGCGAATGTTCCGCATGGTGGCAACGGATGCACATCGTCTATCTCTAGTGGATAATCCGGACGCTCTTTTTGATGAGAACGCGTGGCGTCTATTTCAAAGCGGGGTCATTGTACCTAGGAAAGGCTTGTATGAATTACGTAGGCTTTTATCAGAAGGAAAGGAGGACTTTTTTGTAACGATTAGGGGAAAGATGTTGTTTGTAAAACGTGATAAGATTTTTCTTTCCATGCGTTTGATTGAAGGAAAATATGCAGATTATCGACGAATTATCCCCGAAACAAGTGCACAGGCACTTGAAATTGAGAAAGATTCGCTGCTTGCTTCTTTGAGGCGTATCTCCTTGATGTCAACGGACAAATCAAAAAGTGTTGCATTCAATCTAATGCCAGGACAGCTAGTGCTAACGAGCCAAAGCCCGGAACTCGGGGACGCAAAAGAGGAGCTTAGTATTGGCTATTCGGGCGATGCAATGAAGATTGGTTTTAACTCTCGCTATCTCATCGACGCCCTTTCAACAGTAGAGGGTGAATCGATATTGCTTGAGTTGCGGGGAAAGCAAAACCCTGGGGTTATTCGCTCAAAGCAGGGAGCCAATCACACAAGCGTAGTCATGCCTATGCGAACCTGAGCCGGAGACAATAATGGCATCTGAGAACGAACCAGCACTTCTAACACAGTCTTATAGTGCAGACTCCATACAGGTCCTTGAAGGGCTTGATGCAGTTAGAAAACGTCCGGGAATGTACATTGGGGATACCAATGTTCGTGGACTTCACCATCTCGTTTGGGAAGTAATTGATAACGCAATTGATGAGGCGATGGCGGGTTTTGCCAAAAGCATTTCTGTTACCATTCACGTAGATAATTCCGTGGCGGTCGAGGATGATGGCCGTGGCATACCTATCGAAATGCACAAAACTGAAAAGATCTCTGCCCTTGAAGTAGTCATGACAAAGCTGCATGCGGGTGGAAAATTCGACAATACAAGTTACAAGGTGTCCGGTGGGCTTCATGGAGTAGGGGTTTCCGTTGTCAATGCTCTGTCTGAAAGTCTCCATGTGGAGGTGAAACGGGAGGGTAAAGTCTACGTTCAAAAATATGAAAGGGGAAAACCTCTCAGTGGAGTTACGGAAACCGGAGTTTCTCAAAAAACCGGGACAAAAGTAACCTTCAAACCTGATCCAGAAATTTTTGAAACTCGTGAAATTCATCTTGATACCGTTTCCAACCGATTACGAGAGCTATCATTTTTAAATAGAGGAATAAAAATCATTCTCGTTGATGAACGGAGTGAAAAATCGCAGGAGTTTTATAGCGACGGCGGCATTAAATCAATGGTTGAGTACCTGAATAAGGCAAAGACCAAAATACACGACGAGGTCATCTATTTTTATGCTGAGTCCAGGGGTATTTTCTTAGAAGTGTCGATGCAGTGGAATGACGGCTACAAAGAAAATATTTACACATTTGCAAATAACATTAACACCATTGAAGGCGGGACTCATTTAGCTGGTTTTAAGACTGCTCTCACTAAATGTATCAGCAAATATATAGAAGCTAACGAGCTCAATCGTGATTTCAAAGAAAGCCTGATGGGTGAAGATATGCGCGAAGGCCTAACGGCCGTGATTAGCGTAAAAATTCCCGATCCACAGTTCGAGGGCCAGACTAAGACGAAGTTAGGAAACTCTGAGGTAAAAGGACTTGTGGAAAGTCTTATCAATGAACGTTTTTCCGTTTTCCTAGATGAGAGCCCGGGAGAAGCGAAAAAAATAGCTTTCAAAACACTTGAAGGCGCCAGAGCTCGAGTGGCTGCCAAAAAAGCCCGTGATTTGACTCGAAGAAAATCCGCGCTTGATCTCGGGGGACTGCCCGGCAAGATGGCTGATTGCCAGGAGAGAGATCCGGCGCTTTGTGAACTGTTTATTGTTGAGGGCGATTTAGCGGGCGGCTCTGCAAAGCAAGCACGGGAAAGACGGAACCAGGCGGTTCTTCCGTTAAAAGGAAAAATTCTAAATGTTGAAAAGGCGCGTTTTGATAAAATGCTCGAGTTCAATGAAATACGGATCCTAATTTCTGCTTTGGGTACGGGCATCGGTAAAGACGAGTATGATATCTCCAAGATACGCTATCATAAGGTCATCATCATGACTGACGCAGATGTGGACGGAGCACACATTCGAACGCTTTTGTTGACATTCTTTTACCGTCAGATGCCAGAAGTTATTGAAAAAGGATATCTCTACATTGCTCAACCTCCTCTGTATAAAGTAAAAAAAGGGAAAGCTGAGCAATATCTGCGAAATGAAAACATGTTCGAGGATTTTGTTTTAACTCAGGCAATGAGCGAGTTGGAGATCAGCTCGACATCTGGAAAGATCGACCGCACTCTTGCTAAAACGCTTTTCAAGAAAGTCGGCCAACTCGAAAATCTCATCAGAATATTGGCCAGGCATTCCGATCGCGATCTCATTAAGTGGTTTGCTTACCACCCTGAATGGACGGTGGATTCCTTGAAAAGTGAAGATTCCGTAAAACAAATGCTCGGTATTTATGAAAAATCTATCAAAGATACGGGCAATCTGTTTACTTTTGTTGTTGGAAAAGATGAGGAGCATGGTTGCTTTAATGCCGAATGTGTCACAATCATCAATAATCTAAAGACCGTTACGCGTGTGACCTATGATTTTCTTTCCTCAACACAGCTGGAGGAGATGAGAAAATTAACCCTGGCAGTATCAAAGCTTGGAAATGCGCCCTACGATGTGCACATTTCAGATGGTAAAAAAGAAAAATTCGAAAGTGCTGAGCAGTTGAAATCCTTTGTGATGGGCCAGGGCGAGACGGGATTGCAGATACAACGATACAAAGGATTAGGTGAAATGAATCCGGAACAACTTTGGGAGACAACGATGGATCCGCAGTGCCGTTCCCTGCTACAAGTTCAAATTGAAGATGCTATTGAAACAGACAATATTTTTTCGGTTCTAATGGGCGACCAGGTAAAGCCGCGCAGAGAGTTTATTGAAACCAATGCACTTAAAGTAAGAACGTTGGATATCTAATGGATACGACAGAATTACACCTCAGTATAGTGAACATCGAAGACCAGATGAAGGAAGCGTACCTGGAGTACGCAATGAGCGTCATTATTGGACGCGCTCTTCCCGACGCCAGAGATGGCATGAAACCAGTACATAGGCGGATTCTTTACGCGATGTACGACATGGGAAATACCCATGATAAGCCATATAAGAAATCTGCCCGAATTGTTGGTGATGTGATTGGTAAGTATCATCCGCATGGCGATATGGCTGTCTACGAGACAATGGTTCGAATGGCTCAAGACTTCAGCATGCGAGAAACGCTGATAGATGGACAAGGCAACTTTGGCTCTGTCGACGGTGATGCTCCTGCGGCCATGAGATACACGGAAGTCAGGCTCGCAAAGATTACGGATCTTGTGCTGGCCGACCTTGATAAGGAGACAGTAGATTTTACTCCAAATTACGACAACAGCCTTAAAGAACCAGTTGTTCTGCCGACACGAATACCTAACCTGCTAGTGAATGGATCCTCCGGAATTGCTGTAGGGATGGCCACAAATATTCCACCGCATAATTTAGGTGAAATCATTGAGGCGCTAAAAGCTGTGATTGAACGACCGGAAATTTCGATCGCTGAACTCATAAGGCTCGTTCCCGGGCCAGATTTCCCGACGTCAGGTTATATTTATGGCAGGAAAGGTTTGAAAGAAGCCTACACGACGGGCCGTGGAATTATTCAGCTGAGAGCAAAGGCTGAAATTGAGGCTGTCAAAGGAGACAGGGAACGAATCGTCGTTACGGAAATTCCTTATCAGGTAAACAAAGCTAAGCTTGTCGAAGATATTGCGGGGTTGATCCGGGATAAGAAAGTTGAAGGAATTTCGGATATCCGTGACGAATCCGACAGGAAAGGAATGCGAGTTGTCTTTGATTTGAAAAAAGGGGAGGACAGTAGGGTCATTCTTAACCAGCTATTCAAAAACTCCCAGATGCAAGTTTCTTTCGGAATCAGCATGCTTGCTCTTGACCATCAGCAGCCGAAGTTGATGACTCTGAAAGATTTCTTGCTGGCCTTCCTCAATCATCGTAAGGAAGTGGTGACTCGGCGAACTGTTTTCGAACTCAAGAAAGCAGAAGAGAAAGCTCATATTCTAGAGGCACTCAAAAAGGCCGTTGAAAATTTGGACGCTGTGGTCGAGTTAATTCGAAAAGCCTCTAATCCCGCAGATGCTCAGGAAAAGCTCATTGCTAAATATGTTTTTTCAGTTGCGCAGGCAAAAGCTATCTTGGAAATGCGGCTACAGCGATTGACTGGCCTTGAGCGAGAGAAGATTGTCCAGGAACATAAAGAAACTCTCTCCTTAATTAAAGACTTAAGAGGGGTTCTGGCAGACGAGAAAAAAGTTCTCGCTATTATCCTGAGTGAGCTGGAAGAGGTTAGAAAAGGGTATTCCAATCCGAGAAAAACGCAATTTATCGAAGAGACTGAGGAGATTACTGTTGAGGATTTGATCACTGACGAACCGATGGCAGTCACAGTGACTTATTCAGGGTACATAAAGCGGCTCTCGGTGGATAGCTATCGTTCTCAGAAAAGGGGAGGCAAGGGAGTCATTGGTGCCGGAACCAGAGCGGAAGATTTCGTTTCTAAAATATTCGTAGCATCGACACACGATTATGTTTTGTGCTTTACCGATGAGGGCAGAGTTTATTGGCTCAAGGTCCACAAAATCCCGGAAGCAAGCAGGGCCGCTAAGGGAAAACCGATCATTAACCTTCTTAACCTAAATACCGCCGAGAGAATTCAGGCAGTGCTTCCAGTTCGCGAGTTTAAAGATAATGAATATGTAATCATGGTCACCAAGAAAGGCGTGGTCAAGAAAACGAGCCTGATGGCATTTGCTCGGCCAAATCGTAAGGGCATTATTGCAGTGACGGTTGATAAAGGAGACACTCTCGTTGATGCTGAAATCACGCATGGTTCTGAACACGTGGTTCTTGTGAGTAAGTTTGGACAAGCCATTCGGTTTGAAGAACAGGAAGTTCGGGAAATGGGCCGGGTCGCTCGTGGGGTGATCGGCATGCGTCTTGATAACGGCGATGAAGTTATCGGTATGCAAATTTTTGCTCCCACGCTCACGGGAACACAAATCCTAACGGTAACGGAAAAAGGGTACGGAAAACGTACGCCTATCGATGAGTACCGCGTTCAAGGGCGCGGGGGCGGTGGCGTTATGACCATGAGGATTATTGATAAAAATGGCCCAGTCGTTGCCGTCAGGCAGGTTCTTGATGAGGATGAGATCATTATCGCATCCGACCAAGGTAAGGTGATTCGTACTCGTGTCTCTGAAATTTCCGAGGTTGGCAGGGTGGCTCAAGGAGTTCGACTCATTAATCTTGAAGAAGGAGAAAAGGTTGGTTCGGTTGCCAAGATTGTTGAAAAAGAGGAAGAAGGAGAAAAGGATCAACCACAAACCCCCGAGCCATCGAGTCCACCATCCAATGCCTAGGATACTTTTAAAGACAGTTTTTTTTTGATTTGTATAGCGCTTTTGTCTTCTTGTACGGAACGACGACAACTTACTCTTCTGAGATCTGCTGAGGAAAAACTATCCACTGGGCAATATCAAGAAGCCGCTGAGCTGCTGAAAAAAATACTGGTTCTCAACCCAGAAAGTCGCCCGGCAGTCAAAGCTCTCTATAAGCTCGGGTTTGTTGATGAGACTTATTTAAAAGATTTTGATGCTGCTCTTTTTAGCTATCAAGAGTTTATTCGGCTCAGTCAGGACAACATGAGTATCTATGAGGTGCAGAAGCGAGTGGCTAATATTTACTTTGAGTTCAAACAGGATCACGAAAAGTCGATCGAAGCTTATAAGAAATTAATCTCATTTAATCCGAGCAGTGTAGAGGTTGACCTTTTTCAATTTCGAATAGGCCAAAGCTATTTTTATCTTAATAATTTCGAACAAGCACGTTTAGAATACCAGCAACTGCTTGAGCACTTTCCGAAAAGTCAGTTTGCTTCAAAGGCAAGATTTGAGACTGGGAATAGCTACTATATGGAAGGCAAGTACGATATTGCCCAGGAAGCACTCAAACAGGTGCTTCGCCATCACGGTCAAACCGAACACGCGATTGAAGCCCAGTTTTTAATTGCACAATGTCTGGAGTTGCAAGATAAGCTGTTAGCTGCCATTCAAACTTATGAAAGTATCCGAGGCAGATACCCATCCAAGAAGATTTTAGAGCTTCGGATTTCCCAGCTGACTAAACGCCTTAAGGAAAAGCGGTAATGTTGGTAGATCCAAAATGGGTGCGCATTGGCTCGATGATGACAGGCGCTGTGATGGTTAAGGGGCTACTCATATTCGCAGGTTTTTGGCTAGGTACCTGGCTGGATCAAAAACTCGGTACGAGACCACTGTTTCTTACTTTGGGGTTAGTTGCGGGAATAGCAGTTGGGCTGTGGTGGATCGTGTATGTGGCTAAGCGAGCAAAGTAACGCGGGCGAACAGTCGGCGACTGAATTTCTTCCTTGATGTTTACAAGATACGGCAAAGAGCGCAATAGCCAACACAGCCCAAATTTCCCATCTTTTCATAGCGTCCTACCATCTAATTTAACGCACAATCCAAGTTTAAGAGTGCAACCGGAATGCCATAGAAAATGTGCGAAGAGGGAACGAGCGATTCTTAGATCAGTTACTAAGAAAATGACACCCTCTAAGGTTGTCCTTTGGTAACAAGGTCTATGTTACGAATGAGGTTTAGAAAATTTCCCCGTCCATCCTCTGTGCAATCAAAGCGTATTCTCCGCGCCTACGACGGAAGAAAAAGAATCTAACTGCGCTATCCAAAGGCCAGGTGAGTGATGATTGTCGTCAAAGACATTCATTGCAACAATACCATTGAAATATCCAGTGATTACAGGTAAGAGAAGGCATTTAGGGTTACGAATGGACCACGGTACCACAAGCTGGCTTTTAATGTTGCCGTTGCTTCCCCATGACCCCAAGTATCTGCATGTCAACGGGGCGGTGGTTGTTTTTCTCATTATTGCTGTCCTTTCAGTTCTTGCGAAGTTTGCGATTGAGAGCAAGGTTCAGCAGTACGTTGTGCCACAGTCCAGGTTTTCACTTGTGACCTTTATCGATTTTGTGGTTGAGATGCTTCACAATCTGGTGGTTGGAATTTTGGGGCACCATGGTGAGAAGCATTTTCCTTTTATTGCCTCTGTGTTCATGTTTGTTTTTGTATCGAACCTTTTGGGGCTATTACCTTTTGGCGGTTCCCCCAGCACAAGTGTGAATACCACGTTTGCTCTTGGCCTTTGCTCATTCATTTATTATCACGCAAGTGGTGTGAAGGAACATGGGCTGCTCGGTTATGGGAAGCATTTTTTGATGGGCCTAGGAATTTTTGGTCTGCCGATTGCTCTTTTGGAGATGGTTTCTCACGTAATCAGGCCCTTTTCATTGGGTCTTCGTTTGTTTGTTAACCTGTTCATCGATCATAGTTTGGTCAGTTCATTTGAGAATGTCTGCAGGTGGTTAGTTCCCGTTCCACTATTGCTTTTTGGAATTATGGTCTGTACCATTCAGGCTTTTCTTTTCACGATTTTGACGTCTGTCTATATACAGATGGCGACAGAACATGAGTAACCTTGAAGGGGAGGAAAGATGATCGCTTTGATTAAAAAGAGTTGGTGGATGTTGGCGGCAATGTGTTTGCCGTTAAGCTCGGCTTTTGCAGAAGAAGCGGCCCATGCGGGTGGAGTGCTGGCAGGTTCCTGGTCGGCACCACTAGGGGTGGGAATCGGTTTTGGTATTGCGGTGGTGGGTGCAGCAGCCGCACAAGGTAGAATTGCTGCGTCTTTCATGGAAGGTGTTGCACGAAATCCAGGGGCTCAGAAGACTTTATTCACTCCTCTGATTATTTCGTTGGCGTTTGTGGAGACCCTCGTGCTGTTCGCCTTTCTCGTTCTCGGGGTTACACTATCTGGGAAGATATAATCTCGTTTGTTTGAATGTCCTCATGCGGGGCGTTTTTAAGAGCATTGGCTAGAAAAGCCGATGTGTAAGAGCGGTGGTTTTGGCATAGGGTTTCGGGTGTCCCTTGAAAGACCACATGGCCACCCGCCTCACCGCCATCGGGTCCCAGGTCGATAAGATAGTCAGCTTGCTTGATCACATCGAGATTATGTTCGATGACAATAACGGTGTTTCCTTGCTCAACCAGAGCGTGTAAGACAATCATCAGTTTGCGCACGTCTTCAAAGTGGAGTCCAGTAGTGGGCTCGTCTAAGATATAAATGGTTTTTCCCGTTGCTCTTCTGTTGAGCTCTTTGGCGAGCTTGATACGCTGTGCTTCACCACCAGAAAGGGTCACTGCGTTTTGTCCTACTTCGATGTAACCCAACCCAACATCCAAGAGGGTCTGCAGTTTTGACCTGATTGAGGGGATGCGTTCGAAAAAACTGTGCGCTTGTTCCACAGTCATCGATAACACGTCAGCAATGCTCTTCCCTTTATAGAGCACTTCCAGGGTCTCTCGATTGTATCTTTTGCCCTGGCACACCTCACAAGCAATATAAACATCGGGCAAAAAGTGCATGGATATTTTTATTGTTCCGTCTCCCGAACAGGCTTCACAGCGGCCGCCGCTTACGTTAAAGGAAAAGCGCCCCAGCTTGTAGCCACGCATTTTTGCTTCCGGAACAGTCGAAAAAAGAGTTCGAATGTCCGTAAACACGCCTGTGTAAGTGGCTGGGTTGGAGCGAGGAGTCCTTCCAATTGGGCTTTGGTCCACATGGACCACCTTATCGACGTTTTCAAGGCCAACAATCGCACCGCAATCGGGAGGGAGACGTTTGCCTCCAAGCAAATGGTGTTCAAGGCCCCGAAGCAAGGTGTCGAGTATGAGAGTGCTTTTTCCTGAACCGGAAACTCCCGTTACGCACACAAATCGGCCCAGAGGAATCTGCACATCGATATTTTTTAAATTGTGCTTTCTTGCGCCCAGTATAGAGAGTTGAGCGGTTCCCTCGATTGATCTGCGGGCGCTGGGAATAGGAATCCGTCTTTTGCCCGATAGATACTGGCTGGTCAGCCCCGTTGATTGTTTTTTCAGCTGTTCGGGGGGCCCGGAAAAAACAAGATGGCCTCCATGCACGCCTGCGCCCGGTCCCAGGTCCACAACAAAGTCAGCGCGCTGAATCGTTTCTTCATCATGTTCAACCACAATAACGGAATTCCCCTGGTCGCGCAGTTTGAGCAGCGTTTGAATTAGTTTTTGATTATCCTTCTGGTGCAATCCAATGCTGGGTTCATCGAGAATATACAGGACACCCACCAGGTTTGAGCCAATTTGAGTCGCCAGCCGAATACGTTGCGCCTCACCTCCGGAAAGCGTAGATGCAGAGCGCGAGAGGGTCAGGTAGGGAAGTCCGACGTTTTCAAGAAAATGAAGCCGGGAATCGATTTCTTTCAAAATAGGGTCGGCTATGAGTTTTTGGTTAGTCGATAGAGGGATGGATTTGCATAAACTCCTGCAGTCAGTCACGCTCAGCGCACAAAATTCAGAGATATTTTTATTGGCTATAAAAACAAAAAGCATTTCTTTTTTTAGCCGAGCCCCCTCGCAGGTGGGGCAGGTTTGGTAGGTGAGATAGCGCTCTGCTTCGTACTGTTCAGACAATGAAGACGCTTCGCTGAGTTGTCTCTTTAATGCAGGGATTATCCCCTCAAAGCATTGTTTTATTTTTGTTGTGCCGGATTTACCGGTAAGGCGAAAGTCTAGCGCGTTTTCACCGGACCCATGTAAAATGGCATGTTTTGTTTTATCAGAAAGACTTGAGAACGATGCGTCTGGATCAAATTTATACTTTCTCGATAAAGCATCTACGACACGGTCTTTCCAGGCGCGGCCTTTATTTGCCCAAGGTCCGATAGCCTCCGCTAAAGCCAGGTTTGGATTGGGCACAATCAACTCACTATCAAATACCTGCTGCGCACCCAACCCTAAGCAGACCGGGCATGCTCCGTGTGGGCTGTTAAACGAAAAGGAGCGGGGTTCAAGCTCAGAAAAGCTCGTACCACAGTCTACACAAGCAAATTTGGTTGAAAATAATCGAGGGTTTTCCGTTCCCGCGATCTCCACCTCTGCTACACCCTTAGCGAGTTCAGTTGCCATTTCTAAGGCTTCAGCAAGCCGGGGCTCTATCCCTTTCTTCATTACAAGCCGGTCAATATAAATTGAAATAGTATGTTTAAAATTTTTGGCCAGCCTGGTTGGGGCAGAAAGGCTCACCTCCGAACCATCAATCCTGGCCCGTACAAAACCCTGACTTCGAAAGTCCAACAGCTCCTTTAAGAATTCTCCTTTATCTCCACGGGCAATAGGGGCAAGAACGGAAAACCGAATGCCTTCCGGGTATGCCATCATTTGATCCACAATCTGTGAAATGGTCTGGCTTTGTATTGGTTTGCCACATTGGCTACAGTGGGGCTTTCCAATTCTGGCGTAAAGCAGTCGCAAATAGTCGTATATTTCAGTGACAGTACCCACGGTAGAGCGAGGGTTTTGGCTTATGTTTTTCTGCTCGATAGAAATGGCAGGCGATAAGCCGTCAATGGAATCCACGTCTGGTTTTTTCATTTGCTCCAAGAACTGGCGCGCATAGGCGGAGAGACTTTCCAGATATCGTCGTTGGCCTTCCGCGTAGATTGTGTCGAAAGCAAGGGAAGACTTTCCTGAACCACTCAGGCCGGTAATGACCACAAACTTGTTCCGTGGAATCGAAAGCGAGAGGTTTTTTAAGTTGTGTTCCCGCGCCCCTTTAATAACAATTTCACGGTTCATATGAAGGGAGCCATATCATGTCAGCAGCCGCTGAACAGTCTTTTCCACAAGCTGTTGGATTTCTTTTAGTCTCTTTTCTGTGGTTGCTTCAAAACGGAAAACGAGAACTGGCTGTGTGTTGGAGGCGCGAACCAATCCCCACCCGTCTTCAAACTCAATCCTTGCCCCATCAATTCCATTTACTGAATAACCCAATTGCTCAAAATGTTTTCGAGCTTTACCCACGACATCAAACTTAACATCGTCTGGACAGTTCACTCTGATTTCGGGAGTCGTAAAGGAAACCGGCAGGTCGGCCAGCAGTTCGCTGGCGGTCTTCTTGCTTTCATTCAATATCTCCAAAAGCCTAGCAGCTGCATAGATGGCATCATCAAAGCCATGATAACGGTCTTTAAAAAACATATGGCCGCTCATTTCACCTGCAGCTAGAGCGCCCACCTCCTTCATTTTTGCTTTGATAAGGCTGTGGCCAGTTTTCCACTGAAGGGGTTTTCCTCCGTGTACCTTTATATCCTCAAACAACCTTCGTGAAGCTTTCACCTCAGAGATGATTGTAGCGCCAGGATTGTGCTTCAATATCTGCCTTGCATAAAGGATCAAAAGCTCATCTCCGTAGATGATTCTTCCGGAAGGATCTACAACTCCAATCCTGTCCGCATCTCCGTCAAACCCAATACCGACCATAGCTTTTTCGCGAATGGTAAACTCTTTAAGGACTTTTAAGTTATCTAACACCGTAGGATCGGGGTGGTGGTTGGGAAAGCTTCCATCAGGGTCTGAATACAGTTCGATGACTTCACAACCGAGTCGGCGGAAAAGTTGCGGTGCAACCAGACCCCCCATACCATTTCCGCTGTCAACGACCACTCTAACGTTCAAAGGATGAGGGATGCCGGCCTCGACCATCGCAATGTACTCATCCTTGATGTCTTGATTGATTAGAGAGCCTTTTCCCTGCGCGAAATCCTGGCTCTCGATAATTTGCCGGAGCTCTTGGATTTCGCTTCCGTGTATGGTGAGGTTTCCAACGGCAACTTTAAAGCCATTGTGTTCAGGTGGATTATGGCTGCCGGTAATCATTACGCCGCCGTCTTGCTTATAAGCAAGTACCGAGTAATAGAGTAACGGCGTGGGGACAAGTCCGATATCCACGACATCAATGCCGGTCGACAATAATCCCTTCGAAAGCGCGTTTCTAAGCCTCTGGGAACTCTTTCTGCAGTCACGACCGAGTGACATCTTTTTTCCACCGATTTTTTTTATATGAGTTCCGATTGCTCGACCGATGTCTTCTACTACGGGATCGGTCAGATCCTGCTCTGCTACTCCACGGATATCATATTCTCTGAAGATTTTAGCGTTCATTGTCTTCACCCTTGCCCCTTTACCCTGCGAATGTGAGACTCACCCTTTTTCCGTTCAAGCCACATATTCATTCGATTCTCTAACTCAGAGGAAACCAGTTGGTTTCTTAGAGCCTCTTTCTTTTCCTTGGGAAGAGTATTGAAATTCACTGCGGTTGCCTGAAGCACTTTTACAATATGAAAGCCAGCGGATGTACGAATGGGCTTTGTAAGCGAACCCACCGGTGTTTTGGGTACAATGTCCCGAAACTCCTTGATGAGCGATGATAGGGTAAAATCGCCAAGCAGGCCGCCCGATTCAGCGGTTGTTTTGTCATCTGAGTAGTCCTTGACCAACTTTTCGAATTCTCCCGGCTTCTTTGTGATCTCCTGCCAAATCTGTTTCACTCTTTGTTCGGCTGGAAGGCCGGCTTTCGTTTTGTTCTCAACCAGAATATGCGCAATTTTGTACTGTTTCTCGATATCCCCGGGCTTGGTGATTCGCTGGTAATAGCGGCGCAGCTGCTCGTCTGTCACTTCCATGTTGGGTCGAATTTCACGTTCCACAAGGTTCTTTCTCTCGATCTGCCTTCTGAGCGCTTCATGGTATTCTTCCATCGAAACACCAAGCTGTTTCAGTCTTTCGCCTAGTTGAGCCTTAGTGATACCGGTGCGCTTGGTAACGGCCCTTATTTGACCCTCGACTTCTTGGTCAGAAGCCGTGAAATCGAGCTTTTTGACCTGTTGGTTAATGATTTTTTCAGCGATCATATGCTCGATCAGCGCATCCCTATTATTTGCAATCGCTGGATCTACCGCGCCAAAAAGCTCTTGGTAACCCCGCGATTGAATGCGCTTCAAATATTCCGCCAGGTCTGATTCAAGGATCGCCTCGTTGTTGACCGAGACGACGATTTTATCAATGACCTGTTTGGAGTGCGCCTGCTGGGAAATGATCATGACAACAGTAATGCCAAGAAAAACACCGTTTTTAATTAATGCTAGCAAATAAGGCTTCATTTCTGTAAATCACTCCGTCTTTAAGAAGTTTAGTTGCCCATTCCTTATAAATGGTTGCCTCTTTCCTGCGTTTCAAAACTCTGGCGATATCCGTTTTAGCCTCCAGATAACTCAACTTCTTGGGGGGGTGTTTTTCAACCACTTTCAATAGATGCATACCGTACGGACTTTGAATAGGTTTTGAAATCACCCCGACCGCCAGGGAAAATGCCTCGTTAAACGCTTCTATTTTTTCATTCTTTGCAAAAAAGCCCAAATCGCCACCCTTGGAAGCGTCGGGGCTCAATGAATATTGCCGAGCAGCCGATTCAAAAGTCAGTTTTGAAGCCAAAATCTCCTGCCGTATTTTTTCAGCCTCCTGTGGCGTTGGAACAACAATCTGGAAAACATGAACTCGCTCGGGTCTGAAAAAATCTCCTTCATGCTCGTGATAATACTT
>JACQOU010000029.1 GCA_016207775.1 Deltaproteobacteria bacterium | reverse complement strand
AGGACAAGGTCCTCATGGGCAAGGAACGGCGTTCGATGCTCATCGGACCCGAAGAACGCAAAATGATTGCGTATCACGAATCAGGACACACTATCGTCGGAAAGTTCCTATCAGGCCTCGATCCCATACACAAAGTGACCATCATACCGCGCGGCATGGCCCTGGGATTAACTCAAACACTCCCTTCAGAAGACAGGTTGACGCTCTCAAAAGCAAAAGCTGAGAACATGATTGCTTTTCTCATGGGGGGATGTATCGCAGAGAGTCTAATCCTGGGACAGCAAACAACCGGTGCCAGCAACGATATTGAACGGGCTACTGACATTGCAAGAAAAATGGTTTGCGAATGGGGAATGAGTGAAGCTATCGGACCTGTGGCAGTGGGCAAGAAAGAGGAGAACATCTTCCTCGGTCGAGAGTTTCACCAAACACGTGAGTTTTCGCAGAAAACTGCCGAGACCATTGATAACGAAATCCGGAGAATCATCACCGAAAATTACGAACGCGCGAAACAAATTTTGCAGAATAAGGATGCGATCCTTCACGCAATGGCTCAAGCTCTATTGGAAAGAGAAGTTTTAAACAAAGAAGAAATTGATCTTATCGCCGAAGGCAAACCGTTACCTGTATTCGTGCCGGCACCGTCTGCACATGTCCCGGTACAGACAACCGAACCGGATGATGAGAAACAGGTGGCTGGCCTTGCCCCAATAAAAACAGAAGTGGCGTAACACAAGTGGCGTATCCGTAATCTCAAACCATCTAGAGAGAACAATATGCAAAAACTCAATGTCTCAGTTATCGGACTTGGGAAGTTAGGCATGCCCATTGCCGGTTGCATTGCACGCAGAGGTTTTACGACAATCGGTACTGATATCGATCAGGAAAAAGTGGCGGCTCTCAATGGAAAGTCTTGCCCGTTGTTCGAACCCGGGTTGGAAGCACTGCTCACGGATGCCCGACACAACCTTAGGGGTAGCCCGAGTGTTGTGGAAGCGATCAAAGAAACCGATCTGTCTTTGATTATTGTTCCCACCCCCAGCAATCCGGATGGAGGATTTTCCCTTCGATATGTTGAAAACTGTCTGACAGAAGTGGGAAAGGCTCTGAGGGAAAAGAAGGCATTTCACGTGGTAGCCCTGGTCAGCACGGTGATGCCTGGTTCCATGGAGCGACAACTCAAGCCATTTTTGGAAAAGTGTTCCGGGAAAACTTGCGGTGTGGATTTCGGTTTTTGTTACAACCCTGAATTTGTAGCATTGGGAAGCGTGATCAGGGATTTTCTCAATCCCCCATTTATTTTGATTGGAGAATCCGACCCGCAAGCTGGTAAGCGTTTGGCTCAATTTTATGAAACGGTGTGCGAAAATAAACCTCCCATCGCACGTATGAATTGGGTGAGCGCGGAAATCACAAAGCTTTCACTCAATGCCTTTGTCACGACAAAGATCTCGTTTGCCAATATGTTAACCAGACTCTGCGATAGGGTGCCGGGCGCTGACATTGATAAGATCACAACCGCGCTGGGTTTTGACAAAAGAATCAGCCCGCATTACCTGAGCGGCGGGACAAGCTTCGGCGGACCCTGTTTTCCGAGAGATAATGTTGCAATGTCCACATTCGCCACACTTCTGGGAGAAACTGCGCCCATATCAGAAGCCACTCATCGCTTCAACCACGCGTACGTGGAATGGCTCGCCGAAAAAGCAAACAGCTTTGCTGGAGCAACGGGGAGGGTGGGCATTCTAGGAATCGCCTATAAGCCTGGCACCGATGTTGTCGAACAGGCCTGCGGATTGTTGCTCGCGCGACAACTGGTAAGTCAAGGCGTTACCGTCAGCACGTACGATCCAATCGCCATGGACGGAGCACGACACCAACTGGGCGCGGCAGTGGAATTCGCACGAACCGCAAGAGAATGCATTGATAAAAGTGATGTTGTCGTGGTAACGACGCAGGCACCTGAATTTACTCAAATGAAATTAATCGACTTTGCAAGACGCCCGGCCCGCCATGTGATCGATTGTTGGAGAATCTATCGATTGCAAGCGCAAAATCCGGGAGTGATCTATGTTGGTTTAGGGTGCGGCCTTGCAACCGCTGAAGCGGACTGGGCAAAAGCTGCATAATAAATCCCAGTATCTTTTTCACTATTAAGTATGTTACACGTCGTAAAAAAGAATTCCCCCGTTAAGAATGAGTGGCCCAAGATTACTCTCGTCACTCCAGTTTTTAATGCTGCTCACCGAATTGAGTTAACGATCCAGTCCGTGCTCAGCCAGGACTATCCCAATTTGGAATATATTATTATTGATGGTGGCTCAACGGATGGAACCGTCACAAAAATAAAGAAGTACGAATCTCAGCTCAGTTTTTGGAAGAGTGAAAAAGATACGGGGCTTTATGACGCCCTTAACAAGGGATTTTACCGCTCGACGGGTGAGATCATGGGTTGGATTGGAGCGGGCGACCACTTGCACGTGGGATCATTAAAAGTTGTCGGCAGCTGCTTCAAACATTTTTCTGATGTTGAATGGATTACGGGAATCCCAACGGGGTTTGATGAACAGGGAATGTGCACCTTTTTGAAAGAAACTCCACGCTGGTCCCGGTTTCGTTTTCTCGCGGGCGCAAACAGGCATATCCAGCAGGAATCGACCTTTTTTCGTCGATCGCTGTGGCAAAAGAGTGGAGCTTATGTCAATGCGCAAAGAAAATCTGGCGCCGATTTTGATTTGTGGCTACGCTTTTTCAGACACGCTCCGCTATACCGAGTTCATGCGCTCATAGCCGGCTACACCTGGCACGCAGATGCAGGGAGCGTTTTAAGGCAAAGAGATGACGACAACTACCAAGCTTCGTTAGTGCGCTCGGAGTGGAAACGTGTATGGTACGGCTGGCCGTTAAGGGCGATAGACTTTGTGAACCGTGTGATTAACAAAATTCCCAAGGTCCGCGCTCTTTGGTACCTTGCGGTTACTCGATGGATTTCCTTCCTGCTTTATAACCTTCCGGGCCCAGACACTCCTCGGCTCTTAAGACATGATTGCGACAAAGGATGGCACTACGGACCGAGATAGTGCTTATCTAGACCAAAACTTCGACATAGCGCTTTGAACGGCCGCTCCTTCGTAATGACAGCAGTTAGTTTGGGAAGATTCGCTCAGCGAGCTGCTTAAGGTTAGGCAGGTTGCCGATTCTTTGACTGGTGTCACCCAGCTGTGCGGTGCCCGTTTCGCGTAGAAGGGTGCGAACCTCTTTGGGCGTTAGAGCAAGGCTTTTGGCATTGGCCATTCCCAATAGGGAAAGCACCGAACCTGCCACGATGGGAGTGGCACTGGATGTCCCTGAAAACGAATCGGTATACGTGCGATTGTAACCGCCGTTAAACAGATCGCCATAGCCCGTGGTCACCACAGAGCCCCCATATCCAAAAGCGTCGATGCGTGAACCGTAGTTAGAGAAGCTGAGTCGTTTAAGATGAGAAGAGCCTGTGGGCGGGCCACCGGCGCCTACCAGGATCGCACCCGAATCTCTTATCTTCAGATCGAACGCGCCATTGTATGCTCTGGAATCAAAGTTGGAGTTGCCATTCCCAGCCGCCGCAACTACATGGATTCCCTTTGCTGTGATGATTTTCAGGGCATCGAAATTTGCCTGCCAATATTCCATGGCAGTGTATTTTCCACTGTCCGGACCCGGTGCATGTTGCTCAATAATCATGACATTGCCTGGGTCCAACTTGGAAGCAGCCAATTCATAGGCACGGGCTGCAACTTCTGAGGCAACGACTCCAAACTCAACCCCATAAGCAATCCCCGACATGCCCTTATCGTCTTTAACAGCCGCCACCTCTCCCCAGACCGCAGTCCCGTGGTCGACATAGCTGCTGCCATTTTTTTCAAAGAATGGTTCATTAAAATCTTCGTGGCTCGAGTTCCAACCAAATTCAACGTCGATTACTTTAAGGCCTTTTCCATCTCCGCCTGGAAAAGTCCAGGCAAATTTTGCGTCAACGCCAGTCGGGGCAGCCTCCAAGTGAAATTGTTTAGACATGAAATCTGGAGTAGGTGCCAGCGTGAGGGGAGCTTTTTTCTTGTGGGGATGACGCTGCTGGGTCACCGCATTCGTGGCGATGGGCTCGAAGTAGGCAAACTCGACTTCTCCTTTTTCAAAAAGCTCACCCAAAATGCGCCGTGCTGAACCTACGGTGTGTTCTCTTCGAAAAACAAAAAGAAGATAGTTTTCCAGATGGGGCAGATCCCGATAACCATTTTTCTCTAGGGCCGCCCTTTCCCGCACGTACGAGATTGAGCTTTTCTTAAATAGCCGCTCAAGCT
>JACQOU010000348.1 GCA_016207775.1 Deltaproteobacteria bacterium | reverse complement strand
GCCCATGCCAGTGCCACAACCGATGCCGCAGCCCATGCCGGTACCACAACCAATGCCGCAGCCAATGCCAGTGCCACAACCGATGCCGCAGCCAATGCCGGTACCACAACCGATGCCGCATCCAATGCCAGTACCACAACCGATGCCGATGCCACATCCTATGCCGCAGCCAATGCCGCACCCGATGGGAATGCCATTTGCCGGTTGGATTAACCTGGACTACGCATAGGCGAGCGATTCTTTTTTGTCCAACTGGGGTGGAGCAGCGATAGACTGCTGCTCCACCCACCACTTCCGTAGGTCGGAGAGGCATGCGCGTATTTAAACGAGACGCCGGAGAGTGTCCACCTTACCGTCTCAGGATTCTCCTTTTTGCCTTGCTGGCAATTCTGTCCGGCATCGCAGGGTTGATTTATGAAACGCTGTGGATCCGGATCCTATCGCTAGGCGTGGGTTCAACGGCTGCCTCAATGAGTACCGTTCTTTCCATTTTTTTTCTGGGTCTTTCAGTGGGCAGTTACGCAGGTGGAAAATTGGCAGCTCGGATGCGTGCTCCCTTGCTGTGGTATGGCGTGGTGGAAGGTGCTCTCGGAATTTATAGCCTCCTTATTATTTTTCCTCTTTTTAACTTTCATCAGCTCTTGGCTGGACTACCCTTTGCTGTGGAGTATGGATGGGTCAGTAGCATCGGTAAATATTTCTTGATATTAATCCTGCTCGTTTTTCCTACCGTCATGATGGGTGCCACCCTACCGCTTCTAGTTAAAGCGGTAGTCAAAAATGATGAATCGGTTGGGAAATGCATTAGTCTGCTCTATGGCATCAACACGTTGGGAGCTGCTGTTGGCTCGTGTGTAACTGGATTTATTTTAATTCCAATAGTGGGAATACTTTATGCCAATTTTGTGGGCGTTGGCCTTAATTTGCTCGTACTGACACTTGCCCTTATCGTCAGTAGAAAAGTTCTTGCCGAGGATACCGCAGATTTCGTTCGGAGGGTTTTTTCAGAAAGCAAAAAAGTTTTTCAAGATAAGACCATTGAATTCAAAAATATTCCGATCCTAATGGGTTGTGGAGTATCCGGGTTCAGCGCCATCGTTTGTGAAGTGGTTTGGAGCAAGTACCTGAGCATTTTCTTGGGAACAAACGTCTTTGGCGTTGCATTGGTATTGTCAATGTACCTGCTCGGTATCGCGTTCGGCTCCTTTCTATTATCGCTTTTCATCGGCAGCATAGCGAAGCGGCGTGAGTTGTTTGCCACCCTGCTTATGGTAGCGGCCATAGCATCCCTTGTTTGTAGTTACGCCCTTGATCAATCGCCAAAACTTGCCACGTTCATTCATTTTTACATTCCTTTTTCAAATTTGCTTTTAATTAAATCGGTTGTTTGTGCTCTCATTCTACTCATTCCAACTTCAATTTTCGGAGTCATTTTCCCCTTGGGAATCTCAACGCTCATCCGGAATAAAGAACAGGCGTCCGCGGTGACTGGGTTGGCGTATTCGGTGAATACACTGGGTTCCATATTAGGATCGTACCTGGCTGGTATGGTATTGGTTCCGCATCTAGGTTCCTCGCCAACGATCGGGCTTGCCTCTGGGCTATCGGCAGCTGCGGCAATTTGGTTGATGACAGCCTCAAGAAGCTCAGTCCGATCAAAAGTGGTTTACATCACAGCGCTTGCAATTCCCGTTGTTGTTACCGCAGTATTTGTGCAATTTGATTTTAAGAATCTGATTAAATCCGCATACCACGCTAAAGCCACGAGTTCCGCAGAGAACAGCAAGTTGCAGCTGCAAGAGGCTTTACTAGTCTACAACAAAGACTATGAAGACTTTAAACTCATCATTGAGGGGGAGACCGGCATTATCAGTCTGAGCCATGATCCCAAAGACGGTGCTTATTACCGTCAATTTTTCAGGCTGAAAACAAACGGGTTAAACGAATCCATCTATAATCTGCAGAATCCAGACGAGCTTCCGAAGTATGAAGCTTTAATTGGCCTGCTTCCCTATTTATTTTCTAGAAATCCGAAGAATGCCTTTGTGGTTGGTTTTGGAGGCGGCTTTACCGTAGATTTTTTGACTGAAACCGATCTTGAACGGGTAAACGTGGCTGAGCTGGAGAAGGGTATTTTGGAAGCAGCCAACTATGTTTATAAGGGTAATCACCCTGTTCTGGCACGCTCCAATTTGAAAGTGAAGATCGAAGATGCAAGATACGTTCTGGCAAGTAAGTCGCTCGTACCTCAGGACATCATTGTGTCACAACCCTCTCACTCTTGGCTCAGTGGAGTGGCTAATTTGTTCACTCAGGAATTTTTCCAAATTGCAAAAGATAATCTCTCAGATAAGGGAATTTTTTCACAATGGCTAAATCTTTATAACATGGATGTTCCTGTTCTGAGCAGTCTTCTGCGGACATTTTTCACCGTATTTCCCCATGGAGCTGTTTTCACACAGTTGGGCGATGACGAACTGGTTTTGTTGGGCTCCAAACATCCACTTGATCTCAACTTGCACAAACTGGAACAAATTGCCGCCAATCCGATTTTTAAGAAAAAACTGGCCAATGTTTTTGTCCGCTCTTCCTATGACGTACTTTCGCTATTCTCACTCTCCAGAAAAGATGTACTCGATCTGACCCAGGATGCTGCGTTTAATACAGATAGGAACGCTTACGCCGAAGTACGCCAAAGTGCTCTTTTCTACAATGGGCTGCAGGGCAACGAGGCCCCCCAGGAGTATTTGAGCAGAGTTTTCCGTGGAAATTATACCCATCTGCTCAATATATCCGCTGGAAAGTTCCCCAACTTCTATTTTGATTTGTTGAGTTCTTTGCATCTCGGTGGCCAACACGACAAATTTGCGGTGATGTTAAAACAATATGAGGATAAAAGGAAAGACTACCGAGACGATTGGTGGAATCTTGGCTATTTTTGCCTCAAGGCACAACGTTTTTCCAGTGCCAAAGACTATCTGGAAAAAGCCCTGAACGTTCAGCAACGTGTGGGGATATTAAATCTCTTGCTTTCGAGCCTCACTGAAATGGGCAAATTTGACCAAGTGGCAAAAGTCGCAAAGAGCCATCCTGTTCTTCGCGACAGGGTAACGGACTGCTACGTCAGCAATGCGCATTTACGTTCCGGAAAATTAGCAACCGCTGAGCCTTTGTTTGTCGCTATGGTTGGTGATATCAAGGGTTATACTCAAGAATGCGGTGACTTCTTCAATAAGATTGTTGGCGAT
>JACQOU010000347.1 GCA_016207775.1 Deltaproteobacteria bacterium | reverse complement strand
TTTTTAGTCAGTCAAAAAATTCAGTTTCATGATGTTCGTCGGCTAGAGAGCACACAGGACCGAATGCTTCGCGTTGTTCGGATCCAAACGGAGCCTTTTGATCAATTTGAAATTCGGTTTTTAAATAAAATTGGTTCGGTGTTTCATTATGAATTTGCATTCAGATGGAATGTTATGGGAATGCCTGCGTGGAAGACCGTGATTCCTGTCTATCTTGATACGTCTTCTTTGCCTCAGGGAAGTATTTGGGTGCGGATAGATTTAAAAGGGATTCCCGGTTTTATTGTCGATTCTTTAAATCAAAGTTTGGATAAATATCCACCGAGGGCCCTTCCCGAAGCAATTGAATTTCGGTTATTAAATGCATTGGAAAACGTGTTTTCTGCCTCTTCGCGGGGGGGGGTCACGCAAAAAATTCTGCAGGATCTTTTAAGCATACAAAGCTTATCAGATGCTCGAGATTCGATAACCCGTCCGGAACCCATCGTGGAATCCCGGTTTTTATTTTTTATCACACTGCTGATTTGGTTAGGATTGGCCCCTTGTGCAATTTTCTTCTGGAAACGGTTACGCAAGAGCATTTAGGCTATCATTAATTTTCTGTTTACTTGAAAGATAAAGAAACTGTGCAAGCACATGCATGAGTACCTGATGGGCATCTTCTGCAATTCCATAGTTTTCCACTGGAACGTGTAAGCTGATATCAGCCATTTGGCTAACTGCGCCGCCCTTAAAACCAGTTAAGGAAATAAGAGTTGCTTTCTTACCTCGTGCTGTTTCTGCTGCTTTAACAATGTTGGTGCTGTTTCCAGACGACGAGATTAGGATAACAAGGTCGCCTGGCTGGCAAAGTATTTCTATTTGTTCTGAAAGGCAATGCTCATAACCAAAATCATTGGCGAGGGCGGTAAGTAAGGAGACATTCTCGGTCAGCGAATGGACCTTCAGCGCTTTCTTGCCTTTGATATGGGTTCCTTTCATCCAATCACAGCAAAGATGGCTGGCAATAGCGCTGGAGCCGCCATTTCCAGCAACATAAATTTTTGCGCCTCTCGTGGAAGCCTCCTTAATAGCTTGAAATGCTTTTTCTAGTCTGTCGGAAGAGACGGAGCGAAGCGCACTGGCTAGCATTTCACAATAACCGGTGAGGTAACCGCTGACTGTGTTGGCCTCGGGGACCTTGTTTCTTGCTCTTGGGTCGTTCATTGATTGTCCCTTTTGGTTCTAGCCTCCCTTTTATTGGTGTCTTCCCTGCTTTCAAGAACGATTTCCAGGGTTGGCTCGAGAAGTCTCTTAAGCTCTTTTTCAATAAGCATCAGATGATGACCGAATCCGGGTTGATTTAAATATTGGTGTCCTACCAGAATGATGCGCGAGTTATTCTTTACGGCAGTAGGTTCTAAATCACAATAAGGAAGTTTAAGTTGTTTACAAACGTTCATGATCGTTTCGCGCACTTTATACAGTCGTTCTTCTGTTGAGAGAGCATTCCAGACACTCGAGACGGCATCTGTCCAGTTGTTCCAGGGAGCGTCTTTTCCTTGCTCTCGCGAATACTCGCTGTATAGGGACCGTATCAGCATCTTGGGCGTCTTGAAGATTGGATCCGTATTGTCGGCCGTTATTAGCCCCTTTATCGTCGGCGCTACAGTCTCGCTTCTAAGCATTTTTTCCAGGCGTATCACTCCATGGTCGGAGCCTTCCTGCAGCGACCTGCCCTCAAGAATCTGGCAGAAACAATCGACGACGGTTCTTAAGGGACCGTTGGCTCCGAAGTGCCTGGCTTTTTTAACAAGACCTTTTTCATCGACCTGACAATTCAGTGTAATCTTTTCGTAAGTAGCCTTGATTACTCTCTCTGCCGGGCATTCCGGTTCACCCAGCTTACCTTCTCTAGTCAGACCCGAAGAAAAAAACCGTCCTATTGATTCCTGATAGCTGGATTCGATTGGTGGGTTTAACGTTGCTGAAGGGCACTGGCCTCCGATATGAATATTTAAAAAATCACCTTCCGTCTGCATATGCACATTGCCAAAGGCGGCCAAATTTTCTTTCAGCCAAGGCTGATCAAGCTGTGCGGCAAGGGAAGTACCGACCTTCACAGTTAACGTATGTACGCCCGCACTGGCGGCTGCTTCGAATATGCCAAGAATACTTCGATTATGATCTTCATCGTGTACCCAACTTTCTAAAAAAGGTGGGCCAGCACGGAAATTCCGAAGCGTCGTGTGAAGGTTCTGATAATAGGCTTTGACCAGCGCCTCATAATCTAGAACTTCCTCCAACCTGTTTTGACGGTTATGCTCGTTCATATGAAATTTAAATGTTTGGGAAGTGGCCCGGGAGGCGTTGCCGCTTCTATTTTTCCCTTTTTGTAGGCGTCCAAGTACTCGTTGACCTTGTGCTGCAGGCACAGTGTGCCGCACATCTTCTGGGCATTAAAATCACAGGAAGCGAGATAGTTGATTACCTCCCAGTACCGATCGCCCCGAATAATATCTCTAAAGCGTTCGGTCACAATATTGCCAATATGTAACTTTTTAAACTGCTCATTAAATAACATCCCACAGGGTGCAACTAAGCCAGAGCCAGAAATTTGCAATATAAAGGGCGGACCATAGCACCTTTGATACGAACGCCTGCCCTCGTTCTGAATTTTTGACCACTTTACTCGAACCTTATATTCATCGTCCGAGAGCGATTCCGCCTCGCGAAGCTTGGAAAACAATTTTTCATATAAACTGTAATCGACGCCCAAAAAGCCTTCTTCGTTATCGCTACAATGTTTGATGACCAAATAATCGGGACGCAACTGCTTGCCGAGTTGAGCCAAAGGCAGAATCTGGTCCGCATAGTCGGGCATGAGTACCATTTGAAGTCCGATGGTGACATCGAGTCCTCGTGCTTTCTTGATCCGAACCATCGAACGGATGTTATCGCACACTCGGTGAAACCATTCTTCTCTTACACCCATTATTTCAGCATAGCGTTTCGGTTCTCCAGCTGTGATGTTGATTCTGAGATAAGTGAGATGCGGAAGAATTAATTCTAGTTTGCGTTCGTTAAGCAAATACCCATTGGTACCCAGTGCCATGGAGATGCCAAGTGAGCTTCCCTTTATAACGGTATCAATAAAGACAGGAGAAAGCGTGCTTTCTCCGTCAGATACTAGGCTGATCGCGTTTACTCCAAGTTCAGCGCAATCCTCCAAAAAATTGAACATGACTTGCTTGGTGATAGGCAGGCGATCATTTTCCTGCATCATGGCATAGCAGTAATGGCAGCCGAAGTTGCAGGCTCGGGTAAGTGCCATGTCAATCGTAATCGGAGCGATGCGCTCTCCTCGCTCCCAAGCTTTCACGCGGTCAAGATGCCAGGCGATCTTGGTGCCATCGAGTATCAGCTCAGCTGCATCTTCTTTTGAAACCATGCTTTATGCATATCAGTATTTACGGTCAAAAGCCAGTGTCGGCACTTGCGTTCTCACCGGCAAAATTGTCTAATACCGCTATGTCTTATCCAATTAGTGTAATCATGCCGTCTCTTAATGAAGAGACTAATATTGAGCGAGCGGTCGCTAATGTCGTCCACTCATTTGAGCGCCTGGGAACTGGGGGCGAGATCATTGTGGTCAATGATGGTAGCACAGATGGTACTGACGATGTTATTTCTGCTCTGCAAAAGAAATATTCCAATTTGCGTACTCTGAAGCATGAAAGGCCAATGGGAATTGGGAAAAGCTTTTGGGATGGAGTGAGGACTGCGCAGGGCGAATGCGTAACGATGTTACCTGGGGATGGCGAAAATGATGCCTATGAAATCTTGCGCTATCTTCCACTGATGGAGCATACCGACTTGGTCATCCCTTTTGTTTTCAATAGGGCGACACGGTCTTTGGCCCGGCGAATTGTATCCTTTTTGTATCGTGCAATCGTCAATCTTTCATTCGGTACCACTTTGAACTACATGAACGGTACTGTCATCTATCGGCGTTGCATCCTTAATGAAATCGAATTAAGCAGCACGGGTTTTTTCTACCA
Source organism: Deltaproteobacteria bacterium (assembly GCA_016207775.1). Classification (GTDB taxonomy): domain Bacteria; phylum Bdellovibrionota; class FAC87; order UBA2466; family UBA2466; genus JACQOU01. Next base: position 7,340 of record JACQOU010000347.1, on the reverse strand, counting down.
AGCAGAGCTTTTGATGAGGTGTATTCGTCGCGGTTATCTGTACGCCGAAGTTCCTTACGGTCTTTTCCAGCGTGAGGGAGGGAAATCCAAGGCAATCAGCCTAAAATCGTTAAGAAGAGTGATGGGTGATTACCTGACGACGCTTAAGGCGGTTTATTCGAAAGACGAAGCTTCCCGCACTTTGTCTCCCGGCTCGATATCTGCCAGACGACGCGCAGAATTCTTGAAGGAAAATGAAAGTGGAACAGCGTGATGATCTTGGTTGCCTGAAAGGACGGAGAGGGGACATCACATGACGAAAAGAAAGTCTCAACTATCCAAATCGGCAATTTTGAAGAAGTTAAGAAAAATTGAACCAAAACTGCGGGAAAAGAGACATTAATCCGGGATGATTTAGCGGATGCAAGAAAGGGCACAACCGTGACTTTGGAGGAATTGAAAGTTGCCGTAGGGAAGGGGGAAACGGATCGGTTGGAGCTAAAAAAATCTACAGGTGACCTTAAGGGCGGTATGGAGTCTTTGTGTGGGTTTTTGAATGGCCATGGCGGAACAGTTGTTTTTGGGGTGACCGGTGAGGGCCGTGTTGTGGGCCAGCAAATCTCAGATCGGACATTGCAAGAAGTCGCACGTGAGCTTACCCGCTTTGAACCTCCCGCTACTATTACGCAGATGCGAATACCTGTTGACGATAAGAGAGAAATCTTGGTGCTGGAAACAACTGTTCATTCAGCTTCTCCTTATACTTACAACGGAAGAGCCTATCAACGACTGGGTACTGTAACTTCTTTAATGCCACAAATGGAATATGAGAGGCGACTGTTGGAGCGAGGCCATTCGCAGAGGCGTTGGGAAAACCAACCAGCCGAGGGATTTACGCTCGATGATTTAGATGCAGAAGAAATTCAAAGAACGATTACCGAAGCACAGAATGCTGGCCGGTTGGAATCTGCTTTAAAGAGTCCTCTTGAGGTTTTGCGCAAATTTAGTCTGGTTGAAAATGGCCATATTCTTCAGGCTGCCGTAGTGGTTTTTGCAAAAGAGGTGATGCCGGACTATCCGCAATGTGGTCTTCGAATGGCTAGATTCAGAGGGACCACAAAAGATGAGTTTTTGGATCAGCGACAAATTCATGGACACGCATTTTCTATCCTTGAAGAAGCAATTACATTTCTTGGCCGCCATCTTCCCGTTTCTGGACGCTTTGAGCCGGGTGTCCTAACTCGTTTGGATGAACCGCTGTTTCCAACTCTTGCGCTTCGAGAAGCGGTTGTGAATGCCATCTGTCACCGTGATTACTCTGTTGTGGGTGGAGCTATTCACATTGCAATTTTCGATGACCGTCTTGAGATTTCCAGTACCGGAGGTTTGCCATTCGGAGTTCGGATAGAGGACTTAAAACGCGATCATGAGTCTCATCCTCGTAATCCGCTGTTAGCGGATATCTTTTACCGACGAGGTCTAATCGAGCGATGGGGGCGAGGGACACAGAAAATTGTTTCTCTTTGTGTTGAGGCCGGACATCCGGAGCCGGAATTTGAAGAAAGAGCAGGCGAGGTGGTTGTCCGTTTTATTCCGTCTGCCTACATGGCTCCTCATCGCATTACGCACGATCTTACTCAACGGCAGCGGTTAATTTTGCATCAATTACGAGATGGGAGGTCCTGCCGACTCGGAGATATACGTAAGGAAATCAAGCCTATCGTGCCAGAGAGTACGTTGCGTGATGATCTCATTCTTCTTAGGCGTCTCAAGCTAGTTAAGTTAATAGGGCACGGCCGTGGAGCAGTCTGGCAGCTTGTCCAAGCAACCTCATATTTAAACAAATTAGGGGAAAAAAGGGAAAAAGACGCGGAAAAGACACGGAATAACACGGAAAAGGCCAAAAAGACGCGGAAGAAACCAAAATGAGACTTTCGCCCCTGTTGGTGCTTCTATTGGTGATTGGCTGCACTTCAGCTCAAGTGACAGTTGAGGAAATGGCAAAGCGCGTGGCCGTGGTCGCTGCAAGGCCTGTTCTGGAAAAAATCTTCTACGCTGAAGCTCCGTTAGCCTCAAGCAACCGGGAACTTTATCCCACCATTCAAAATCTTCCTGGAAAACCGTTTGATCCGCCAAAATATTTTCATAATCAGTTGCGGTTTCTTGGGGGATCCGTGGCAGTACCTCCCGGGGATTACGTTATTCCAGTACTGAGTTATTGCGTAAAAAGTGCGGGCTCGAGTCCAGACAGTCACCGCTACCAACTTGGAAAACTAACTGGGAGGATGGCTTCCGCTATTCGCGCTCTCAATGCCAGAGCTTTACTGCGGTTTGACCCTAGAGACGTTCAAGTTACCCTCTGGAGCATTCAAACCGGTGTGCCATATGTGGAGATGGTTGAGAGGAGTAGGAAAATAGTTGATGCCATCATTCCAGAGCACCGGCAGGAACTGGAGAAATCGTTCTTAAAAAGTTTCATCGAAAAATGGAATGAGATATCTGACAAGACCGCCATACCCAGCTTTGATGAGGTGACAGATTCAACTTTGGATGCCCTTGGCGATTTTGGAAAGTCAATCCGTGCCATTAGAGAATTTCGAAAGGCCCTTAAATCCGGTGGCAATTACGATACGCTTAGGACAGTCATTTCACTTCCAGGTACTTCAAAGACGCCTGGTACGGAAACGACAACGCTTTGGAGTAAACTTTCGGAAAATGTTTATGCCCGTTTTCTGACGTCGGGACATTACCTGGACGTTGGCAAACTTGAGGTCCGAGTGGTGACTAGTGGGCGGTTGCCACAAACTCAAAAGAGTGCTCTTGCAACCATCAACATCACAAGCCTTGTTGCGGATCCAGGAATGGCGGCTATCCAGCCACTTTCGTTTAGCCCTTTGCATGCTTCGGCAGCAATTCCAATTCTCGCTGCTGCGGATTCCCCCCTTGTAGTTGCTTTCTTAGCTGCATTGATCGCCGCAGAATATACCGATTGGCCAGCGGTAGAAAAAGCTGTGGAGCAGTGGGGAGCGAGCACCCAAAGAGAAATCCAAAGGTTGATAGAAAAATTGCGGCAAAAATATGCAAAGGAATTCGGTGGAAAACCTGGGCAGGTTAAAGTACCTCCTGCCGTGCCAGCAGCGTTTCCTGATCTTACGCCAGCCAGGCAAAAAACGCCGCGACCAGGGGGAGGGCTTCGGACCCGTTGGAAAGATGGCGAAGGAAACATCTACGAATGGGATTATCAACACGGAAGGCTTGAGAAGTATGACAGACGGGGCAACCACCTGGGCGAATATGATCCAAACACTGGCCAACAGACCAAGCCATTGGACCCTACGCGCAGTGTGGAGCCATGATGAACCGGCCACGAGTCAGGAGGTTAATATATGTCTTTGATAAGAAAACAGAAAAATTCGTTCGTTCTTACGAATTGCCCAGCTTTAACCTCAAAGAGGTTCAAAAGTTGTTTGACCAAAAACCCGGAGATCGCATGTATTACGCGTATCACATTACAGAAAAGGAAGCTCCATATTTCCGGGAAAGGTACGGCTGTCGGTTTTATTTTAGAAAGCGTGAATATTTCTTAGATACTAGAAAGTTTTGAGAAAAAGGCCCTGACTGACTCGATAACCCAGTCAAGTTGCTCTTCGCTCAAGTATTGGTTAATTGGCAGAGAGAGAATTTGCTTGGCCTGTCGTTCGGTGTTGGGCAAGGAACCAGGGTGGTACTCCAGGTAAGCGGCAGCCTTCTGTAAGTGAATGGGGATGGGGTAGTGAATTTTAGTGTCGATTCCTCTTGCGGCCAAAAAATCCTTCAGCTCGTCCCGATGCTGAGTTTGTATGACATAGACATGGTACGTATGGGGGCGATTGGCAGAGTCGGAGGGGCAGCGGACGAACTTGGAAAGAGCGTCCGTGTACCGTTTTGCAAGCGCCCTTCTTTTTTCAATGGTAGATGCCAATACGGGCAACCGGGTAAGCAGTATCGCGGCTTGAAGGCTATCCAGTCTGCTATTAACGCCCCAAAAGTCCACTTCATCCCGGTTTTTAAGACCATGGTTGCGAAGCAGCCGCAATCGATTTGCCAAGCCATCATCGTTGGTCGTGATGATTCCGGCATCCCCGCAGGCATTTAAATTTTTGAGGGGATGAAGGCTGAAACAGCCCAGAATTCCCCCGCCTCCTGCTTTTATCCCATCGACGGAGGCACCAACCGATTGAGCGGCATCCTCAATAACGTGAAGATGATGTTTGGTTGCAATTTTTAGGATCGGCGTGAGGTCACAACATCTTCCAGTCAGGTGAACGGGTAAGAGAGCCTTTGTCTTTGGGCCAATGGCTTTTTCGATAGCTTTGGGGGAAATGCCTTGATCGTCCTCTACATCGGCAAATACGGGTTTTGCGCCCACAAGAGCAATGGCTGCTGCGGTGGCCAAAAACGAGTTTGCCGCGGTGAGGACCTCATCCCCAGGGCCTATACCCAGTACCTTCAGAGCCAGCACCAGGGCATCGGTGCCGTTGGCAACGCCAATGGCATGGCGAGTGCCTGAAAGCTTCGCAAACTCGGATTCAAAGGTGGCGACATCATTTCCCATGATAAAATCGCCACGCTCCAAAATCCGAGTAACCGCACCCAGCATTTGCTTTTGATACCGTCGGTACTCTTCCGGAAAATTGAGATAAGGGACCTTGACCCCGGCCATGACTATCTCCGTTCGAAGAAGTTCTGGACAGTCTTCGCACAGTACCGAATTTCAGTTTCGGTGAGATGCTGGTCGACAGGCAGCGTGATGATGTGCTTCGCCTGTCTTTCTGTCTCGGGGAAATCTCCTGGCTTGTAGCCTAAGTGGCTGAGCCCTTTTTGCAAAAAGAGTGGAATCGGATAATGGATTTTTGCATCCACGCCATTTTCATGAAGATACCGGTATAGCGGTTCCCGATCTTTTTCTTCGACCACTTCAAACATATAGAGATGAAACACGCGTCTCGCCTCTTTTCTACGAGGAGCTATTTTCACCTTTGTTCTTAGTGTGCCAAGCATTTCGTCGTAAATGGAGGCATTGTGAATACGCCTTGCAGTGATATCCTTCGTCTGTCGGATAATCCAATTTCCGACGATAGCTTGTATCGAATCCAGGCGGCTGTTGTATCCGAATAGGTGTATTTCATCCCGCGTCGCCAGGCCGTGGTTACGCAGAAGGCGAAGTTTTTCATTCATGCTTTCAGAGTTGGTCACAATAACGCCAGCATCCCCCCACACGTTTAAGTTTTTTAGTGGATGAAGGCTAAAGCCACCCGCTGCACCGTGTGTGCCAGCATTTTGACCGTCATAAGCGGCCCCAATCGCTTGGCATGCATCTTCGACAACAGGGAGATCATGTTTACTTGCGAGCTGCATGATGGGAGTCATGTCAGCCGCTTCTCCCGTCAAATGAACGGGCAGGATAGCTTTTGTTTTTTTGGTGATCGCTTTTTCAATCTTGGTTGCATCGATTGTATAGTAAGGTGTTACGTCGACAAAAACAGGTCTTGCTCCCAGTTCGTTGATTGCCCCAGCGGTTGCGATAAACGTATTGGCTGCTGTAATCACTTCGTCCCCGTGGCCAATTCCAATGGCCTTAAGAGCAAGTTTCAGCGCGTCCGTTCCACTCCCCACTCCGATAGCGAACTTGGTTCCGATTAATTGCGCAAAAGACTTCTCAAACTGATCCACTTCAGGACCGAGTGTAAAGTTACAGGTTTTTAGGTGTCGCCGTATCTCCTCAAGAATTTCCTCCGGATTTTCAAACTGCTGCGGCAAATACGAATATCTTACTTTCATCTATCCTCCATCATTGGGTTCAAAAGGGGCCGGTGAAACGCAAATCCGGCACATCGGATGGGATGTGCGATTGCAGTTCCTTCAACTCCTCTATGATTCGGTCTCGTTTTGAAAAATCGTCAAATCCTATCATCTTAAGTGTCTGAGAGGCGAGGTCGTGTGCGCGCGGATAGTAATGAGCCGCCAATGCGTGACTGGTTGGTACCGGGTAATCGGGTGAACTGACCCGTACTGGAGGGCTCTTCAGGGAAGCAAACAGCCGCTCAGTGGTACTCGCTACAATTTCTGCGCCAATACCGAATGCCCCATGGCCAGTGTCTGCGACAAGCAATCTCCCTGTTTTTTTAACAGAGGCTAGAACAGAATCCTGATCGTAGGGCTTTACGGTCCTCAGATCGATTACCTCTACATCCACCCCATTTTTCATCAGGCACTCTGCGGCCCTAAAGGCCTCAAAAACCATGTAGGAAATAGCAACAATCGTTGCGTCTTTGCCTGGTTTTACAATGCGTGCCCGTCCGATAGGTTCGCGAAAGATCTCATCGGGTACCGGGCCCTTCATATTATGGAGCCACCGATGCTCCAAGTAGATGACAGGCCCATTGTCTTCTATCGACGAAACCAATATCCCTTTCGCATCGTGAGGCGTTGCCGGCATAACGACTTTCAGGCCGGGTATGTGTGCAAAAATTGCTTGCAAGCTTTGCGAATGTTGTGGTCCCTGACCCCAACCTCTTCCGATGAGCATGCGAATGACGATGGGACACTGGAGTTGACCCGCAAACATGTAGTGCCATTTGGCAGCGCTATTGATGATTTGATCGAGCGATAAGAGCGCGAAATCGATCCGCTGATGGGTTAAGAGCGGACGCATGCCCAGGGTGGCTGCTCCAATTGCAGCTCCGGTAAGGGCATTTTCCGAAACAGGAACATCAAAACAGCGCTGGGAACCGTATTTCTCTTTCAGGCCTTTCGTTGTGTTGAATATCGCTTTAGGATCGTCCACACCGAGCCCAAGCACAAACACAGTGGGATCCTTTGCCATGCACTGGTCAGTGGCTTCTAATATGGCCTGAGCGAATGTGATCTCGCGAACTTCACTTGGCATAAACATACCCCGGCAGCTTACTCGGATCGAGATAAGGGCTGCTCTTTGCGAATGCCACCGCATCCTGTACTTCGGCTGCAAGTTCCTTATTCATTTGGCAGAGCGATTCGTCGGTAAGAAGCCCCTCTTTTTTGAGAGTTTTTTCGGCCTGGGCAATTGGGCATTTTTCTTTCCAGGCTAAAAATTCTTCTTCCGCTCGATAGCCGATATCATTATCGAAATACACCCCGCAATGTTCCCGCCAACGGTAGGTGGTGGCTTCGATGAAGATTGGACCCTTGCCTTGCTTGACCAGTTCGTATGCTTGAGAAGCTGCCTCAACCACTTCAAAGACATTGTTTCCATCGATGTTAAATGTTTTTACCGAGTGTCCGGCAGCCAGAGCTCTGAGCGGTCGATCAGGTTGTCTGACACGAAGAGGGGTGTACACGGA
>JACQOU010000032.1 GCA_016207775.1 Deltaproteobacteria bacterium | reverse complement strand
CCTTCTGAAAAGGAAGGATGTACCTTTTCAGAGTGGGTGGTATAGTGCTGCGCGGATGAAGGCTGGAAAGAATAGTTATCGCCCAGTTTTGTTGATTGCGATTGCTTGTATGCTTTGGGCGACTGACTCAATCGTTCGGTTCCCGGCTTCCTTGAAATTGGACTATAAGGTGGTTGTCCTGGTGGAGCATTTGATCGGACTTTTGCTTTTTGGTCCATTCGTCGTTATTCGGTATGGAAGAAATCTTTTTAAACTCAGTGCTAAAGATGTGGTTTTAATTATCATCTTGGGGGTCGGTGGATCCGCTTTGGGAGGCATTTTTTTCACTCACAGCATTCAATTTATTGGTCCTTCCACCGCAACTTTTTTCCAGATGCTTCAGCCAGCGTTTGTTGTCACGGCGGCTTTCTTATTCTTGAAAGAACGACACAGCGGAATATTCTTTGAGTGCGCTATTTGGGTCATATTAAATGCAATCATTATCGGTTTCCCTAATTTTGAGTTTGGCTTTTCTATTCTCAATGCGGAACAACTTCGGAAGGGGGTGCTTCTTGCTTTCTTGGCAATGACTCTTTGGGGTGCGGCAACCGTAGCGGGTAAGTCCATGTTGCATCGTCATTTGCCATTGTTTGTTGTGTTTTGGCGATGGCTGAGCGCCGTCGTGTTTCTGTCGATCGTAATCCTAGTCGATCGCACTGAGATTCCCTGGTCTTCTTTTTCGGAACCCGCCGTGTTGGCTCCCTTGGCCTTTTTGGGAGTGGTGACCGGCGTGATCGCCATGACCATTTATTATTATGGACTTAGGGATCTACCGGCGAGTGTGGCCACTTTCGTGGAGCTTTTGTATGCCCTGGGAGGGGTATTGCTGCCAACGCTCTATTTTGGCTCCAAATTATCGGCGATACAAGTCTTTGGCGCCATTGCCCTGGTTGTAGCTATCCATTTGCTCAGCCAGCTGGGAACCTCTGTGAGGATTAACCAGAAGACCTAACCCCCTGATTTCTTCACTTGGGCGTCGATCCAATCTTTCATTCGCTTTTCCAAAATCTCGATGGGTAGTGCGCCCTCGGACAGAAGTGCATCGTGGAAGTGCCTGATGTCAAATTTATCACCCAGTTTCTTTTCAGCATAGGAACGCAATTCCATGATTTTCAATTCGCCTATTTTGTACGCTAAAGCCTGTGCCGGCCAAACGATGTACCGATCGACTTCGACGACAATATCATGCTCTGGATGGACCATGTTCTGTCGGAAATACTCTAGGCCCTGCTCGCGGCTCCAACCGAGATCATGAATGCCAGTGTCCACAACAAGCCGTATGGCACGCCACATTTCATAGTCCAGTTGCCCAAAGCGAGAATAGGAATCAGCATAAAAGCCCATATCGTAGCCAAGCTTTTCGCAGTACAAAGCCCAGCCTTCAACAAAAGCCGTATAACCTCCATGTCTTCTAAACTCTGGCAAATTATCCAACTCCTCGGCCAGCGAAATCTGCAAATGGTGGCCAGGAACAGCCTCATGCAGAGTCAGTACCTCCATCGCCCATTTTGGGCGAGCCCTTAAATTGTATGTGTTGGCAAAAAAGGTTCCCGGCCTTCCCGAGGCGAGTGAGCCATGTTGGTAGTAGGCGGTGGTCTGGCTTTTTTCTGCATAAGGCGGGACAGCCGAAACCCCATAGGGCTGGCGAGGGAGTTTGCCAAACAGCCTGGATAATTCGGGGTCGGCTCTTTTTGCAATATCCCGATACCCAGTCACCAAGAGAGCTGGATCGGTAAAGAAGAAGCGCTCGTCTGTAAGAAGAAATTTTCCGAACTCGGAAAACGACCCTTTAAAACCGGAGCCAGCCATTTCCTTTTCCATCAACTTCCGAATGCGTTTTACTTCCGTAAGACCGATGTCATGAATTTTCTGAGGAGGAAGTTCTGTGGTTGTACTTTCCTTCACTTTCAATGCGTACCACGATTGACCGTTCGGCAACTCCCGCCAGGAAATGGACTGCCGTGAGTTGGGTATGTAGTTTTTCTCTATGAAATTGAGAAAAGAAATGAACGACGGGCGAACCTGCTTGTCGTAAGTTTGAATCGCCCTGTTCAGCAGAAGAGATCGCTCGGGATCCGATAATTGAGAAGGAAATTTGCTAAACGCTTTTAGCAATGGACTGCGCTTGGCGTCCGAAACAATATGAGCACGGATTTGATCCGGGATATCCCGGAGCGTTATCCGGGGCGGGGTAATTTTTTGCTCAAGACCCCGACGCATAAGCTGTTCAATCTGCGATAGAAATAAGGGTATTTTTTCCATTCTCAGTAAAATGTTTTCATATTGGCTTTTCTTGTTGGTTGGCATGATGTCGATGGTCTGCGAGAGTTCTAGAATGCCACCGCCTATTTGAGTGATCGGCTGCAGTTCGTCGGGGTAAGCTAAGCTTTCAACCCCAAGTTCTGCTTGTCTTAAAAACAATGCATAGTTGAGCCGGTCTTCTGGTCCCAGCATTTGAGGACGTATTTTTTTTACTCTCTTTATTAACTCGCGCGTGTGCTGCTTCCGGTTTTCAATCGCGCTTTCAGAGAAATCAGTCCATCGATCGTCCAAGCCTGGATACCCCACTGCCGTTGCCGCTTCAGGAAACTGCTCCATTGAATATCGCCATTCTTCAGTGAGCAATTTGTGAAATTTCTTCGACTCAGTTGTCATCGCCATGGAAGCTCCTGTGAACCCAATGATAAAGACGATTAAAATGTGGGTTTTCGATATTAAGCGGGGCATAAACGAATTGTAACGGGTGCCCACCATCGGTACAAGCTCTGAACGTTGATAAGTTTTCTCATGCCTATCAAAACCTCGGATTCAGTGCCTATTAAAACCTCGAATGACAGGGGGGAGAAAAAAAACATTCGTATGATTCTCAAGGAAAAACTTTTTTACATCCGCAAAATTTTGTCCGCCTTCGGGAACCACTCCGTAACTGCAGCCGGCATCGACAAGAGCTTTGGGTGCGTCGGTATAAGGGAAAAATGCATTGGCCGCAAAGGTTGCACCGTTGATCGAATCACAATGACTATTCCGTGCTCGATCGATGGCAGTGTTAGCGGAATCGACAGTGGAAGGACCTCCTGCTGCCCCGAGCAGCATTGAATCCTTAACGATGGCAACTTCGTTCCCTCCGTGGAATGACCAGAAAGAAATGGCCCAGGCCAGGATCATGTCCGTTTTTATTGTGTCGTTCCAGCCTAAGTTCGGAGGAATCTGCAGGATGAAATCATGTGGCGGCTGTTCAAGTTGTCCGCCACGCACACATCGAACTGCTGGCAAGAGGTGGGCCTTGTCAGGTGCGGCTAATTCGGGCAATGAAAAAACCTTTCTAAATTTTCTTGCGGTCAGCATGGGCCCGGCTTTTTCGGTAAACGCGGGCGCTGCCACAATGTCGAGCATCCAAGCCGCATTTCCATAACGAGCTTCCCGCTGTGAAGATCGAAGCATGGCTTGGGCAATTTCGGGAGTGATCTCAAAATTAACAACCAATTCTCCGCCCCATATTCCTTTGGCATTTCCCCACAGGGCGTGCTCCAAAGCATCCATGGGGCTGTTCCAACTTATCGCGCATCCGCAGGCGTTGCCATGTTTAGCAGCTACAGCAAGGTGCGGCGCTTTTCCAAAGTGATGTACGAAACTTTTTGCAAGCGCAATCACCAGGTTGAGAAGACAATCCAAATCCGCTAGGTTGGTATAGCAAGGGATTTGCTCCGATAGGGGGTTCAGTGAAGCCATCCCTAGAGCTACGGAATCATCGGTAATATGAAGGTAGGCCGGCGCCTGATAAGGATTTTCGCCATTTGCGAGACCTTTTTTAGTATGCTGTATTTCAAAACAGCAATTATAAAAATGTTGGAGCTTTACTGAGGCCTTTTGAAGGAGCTTTGTTCTGAGCTCCTCTGGGTTAGGGGAGCGACTAAAGAGT
>JACQOU010000031.1 GCA_016207775.1 Deltaproteobacteria bacterium | reverse complement strand
TGGCAAAGGGCTATGGACTTGGTATCCAAAAAACAAAGAAAAAATGCGTCAATGGAAGAGACGTTGCAGTGCTTAGTGGAATGTTTTCTCAACCGGGAAGATCCCCTCCCAAAAGCAACACGTGCAAGCACAAGCGTACCCAACACACAGGCAAACGCAATTCCTGCTGCCATTAAACATCAGGTGAACCAAAGAGACCAAGGCCAGTGCCAAATACCCCAATGCGCCAACACGCGTTTCATCGATTTTCATCATATCCAACCCATTTCAAAAGGAGGCAAGCATCAGATTGAGAACATCGTTACCCTATGTGCCTCACACCATAAGATGATGCATCTTTCAGGGCATGGACAGGCTATTCATCTATCTCTCACGGCCTCAAAAGAAGGGCCTTTGGCTACCGAAACATGACTGATTTCAGACTAAAAATTATGCAGGTCTGCGGCTACCTCAACTCCCGCTATGTTACGACGTATGATCAAGTAGATGCACTAAAAAGATAGAGACCCACACTCCTGACTATCCACTGAACACCAAGGTACCAAGAGTGTCACTTCCTTGAGCATTAGACGGTGCTACTGCGAACCGTGAGCAGGTGTGGGGAGGCATGTTTATTGCACTTGTTACGAATGGAATGATTCCTTGTTCGCCGGAATCCCACGCGAAAGGAGAAAGTCGATGTTAAAGGGTGTAGCGGTTAGCATACTTGGATTTATGTTTTGTTTTCAGTCTATTGGAGGAGAGAATCTGACTGATGGAAACTCAATTTCCAGCCAAAGCAATCAGAAGTCTTTTGCAAACGACGTCCTTGGGGGAACTGCCGACGTAGGATTTGGAACAGCTGTCTTATATTTTGGAAGGACCCGCGTTGAAAGACTGGCAGGGCAACTGGAGCCCCTACTGGAAGAGCTGGAAAAAACGAGAGGCGCCCTAACGTATGAGCAGGCGATGCAACGAAGTGGCGCGCTGAGGAATGTTCTCAAAGATATGCAACAGCATGGTGAGGTAATAGCAGCACAAAGAGAAGGAAATAATGCACAATTAAAGCAGCTTCGTAGAATTGAAAAGGAGATAGCACGCTTGGAGGAATTGGAAGACAAGTTACGCCCCAGCCGCGACCATTTCCATCAAGCGACCGGCGGTTTTACGGATGCGACTAAACCATCGGAGGTAAGCAAATTAGAGAAAAAGGTGCAATCGAAATTTGAAGAAATTGCAGCCGCAACAAAACAGCAACACCAGCTTTATGGCAACAAGTTGGTGCGGATCGTAAAACTCGGCACGTCGGCGGCCGGCTGGTATTTCATTATAACGGGATCCGGAAAGATTATAGATTACTTCAAAGTCTCAGCCGAACCGCAATCGCCCGGCCAAGTGCCAGTACCGCACGCTAGGCAAGCGGCTGAACAACAGAGCATGCCCAGCAACGCAATCCATTTTAAGTGAACGGCAATAGTGTGCCGTCATCGATTTAAGCCGGGATTAAGCGAGGCACCCTCGAATAAGAACGTAAGAGGGGAGGGCTGGAATGGCCATGCGTGAGCACTACTGCCACCGTATTTTCCATGTATCGTTGATAGTCTGGCTTTTTTCACAAACGTGCACTGGTTTGCCAGACTCCGTTTATGTTTGCGATCGTGCGTTTCGTTATTTTGTAAAGGCAGGAAAAGCGACATCTGGGCACCTAAAAAATTATGCCGCTGAACTGAAAGAGCATCCGTGGCGCCGTCCGTTCTTAAAGAAGGACAAGTCGGATGAACCGCCACCAAGGATTTTTGAACCGACTGCCACAAACCCACACCGTTTGTATGTCCGGCCGTTTATTGATCCGATTGATACTTTTTCCCAGTTGATTCCTCGTATGTTGAGTAGAATTTTTCTGGGTAAGTCCTGGGACATACATTTTTTCCGATGGAGTAAATATCACCTGATTACTGTTCCTACCGGAAAGTACACATCACATATATACGGAGAGCCTTTGAGATGGACGATTCCCGTATATTTTGTCGGTTCTGCCGTAAGCGGAGTCCTTGGATGGACTGCTTACGAAACAGGGGTCGAAATGGCCATCCAACGGAAGCTTCGTAACGAATATGTTGCACACGCTGGAGATTGGGACACAATTATTGAGTTTGATGTCCGATATAAGGATATCAAAGACGCACTAGCCCTAGGCTTAATTGACAAGGACGCGGCAAGAATTCGAGCGATGCAGCTGAAGGAAGTTTTGAATGCTTACTACCAATTTGTTAGCGAGCAACCGGACCATCCTGCCGAAGATTTTCTCGATGGCACGTACTTTGCCCATATTAACAAATGGGTTGAAAACGGTATTCCACCGAAGAACGGGTATCGCTATTCCAGTCACTTTACTCCTCGGTTATCAAAAGCTCAGATATCTGAGCTGGTAGCCGCCACTCATTCCATGTTGGCCAGCAAAGAAATTATTTTTCAGTGGCTCCTTGACAAGAGGAGCTTGCAGCAACTGAAGAGAAAGAATAAAGCCCTCTCCGATTGGGTGACCAAGTTTGAAAACGAAGATTTTACAAAAAGAGTAATGCGGCTGCAGGAAACAGGGGGCATTTCTGTCCATGAATCACTGAACCTGCTTCAGTTGAACGCTGAGTGGGAAAGAATCTTTGCAGAGTGGAAAATTTTGGGAGTGGAAAAACTGAAGAAGAAAGATGGGCAATACTTGCCGATAGCTTTAACTCCCAAAGATATTCAGGACGAGCTGCTGATGAGACACCCCTCTCCCGAGCAAAGCTTAGCGACAACAGGAAAGTAAATCAGTCGACAGAATTTAGCTACCGGCAATAGGTGGGATCTCGTGCGGTGCAGTGTGACTATCGAAAGATAGGACCTCCGTTGTTCTGACCCAGCCTGAAAATGGACAGCTAATTTTAGTAAATGCGCCAAACTGCTGCTGGGTACAGACAATGGCGCCTTCTGTCAGCTCAGCCAGACGTTCGCTCTGCTTATCGATGGGTGTCTTGAAAATGCTAATTCCGGTGTTGCCCACAAGGACACCGTATGAACTGAGCTTTCGCACTGCCGCAGCCGAAACAGCAGCGCTGAAGAGAATCAACGCAACCGAACATAGACCCAAGAACCACTCATTCTTTCTGCCGAGTTTGCTTTGCCACCGTATTAGAATCGCAGCCAACACCAACCAAAAGGCAACAATGAGCACCAAACCAATCACATTATCATTTGCAAAAAAGCGGATTTTGAAAAAAGGGCTTTCCGAAACGAGCTCCTTATTACCACTTAGCCGCTCCAATTCTGCCACAACGGCCAAGTCTTTCCAGATTTCAACCGGATGGGTTTGCAGCATGGTACTGCGCACAATGTGAAAGGAAGCCAAAGCTCTCTGCCTGGCACCATAGTATGCTATGGCAAGATTACGGTGCGCTTGATGGGATTGGATGCCGTTTTTTGCCGCCACTGCAATCCAGCGCTCCCAAAGCATGGCTGCTTCCAGTTCATCGCCACGCTCGAGCCGCTCGAGAGCTTGCTGCCAAAGTATACTCGACGCGGTCACAATCTGCGCTTTTTGACGCGCCTTTTTGGCTGCGACTTCGTCAGACTCAAAAAAAGTGCTCGACGGCCCTGAAGGCCGCCTGCGCGCTTTTTTTTCGTCTTCCTCGTCTCGCCCAAAAATGCGCTGCCAAAAAGGCGCACATTCTGACCGCGTCGAGTATAGTTCCATCTCTTGCGGTGCGGCAATCAACGGCGAAATGCGAGCTACGATTCCGACGAAGGCACACAAGAACAAAGCACGAAGCAACATAGTTCGCGATTATGGGACAGGGTAGTTGGCGTTTGCGTTAGTAACGGACGTTGTATCTTTCTTCTAGCACGCGAATTAAGAGACGTAATTCATTCAGACGGCCATCCAGATCCTCATTTCTTTTTTCGAGGAGCCGGATACGCTCGTCCTTTTCCTTAAGCGCATGCTCGAAGGCTTCGCTGACCATTCTCACAGCATTTTCGACCAGGGACATTACCCACGCCGGATTCGCTGTAGGCACTTCGTTTTCAGGTTTGCTCAGCTGCCGGAAGGCAACCTCATTGTGCTCAATGCCCTTAGCTGAAGAGCAATCAATTAACGGTTGTGCTTGGACCGCCAGTCCCCCCTCATTAAAGAGAATGAGATATCGGCCCTTTTCAAGGCGATAGTGGATGCTATTGCTCTTGATTTTTCTTCGAATGGTGCTGGTGCTGATTCCGCTTCTGACAGAAAACTCTGTCAGCGGAATCCAAAGCCCGTCACTCTCACCGCGCGCCTCTGAGACGTGCTGCGACATGAGAGTCTCCAATTCTGACGGATTACAGGTACCAGGAAAGACAGTACTATAAAAATTATAACTCGAAATTGCCTAATTCCAATATGGTAAAATAAAAATAAGAACATCTTCTTTTAAAAAATGATCAAGAAACTTATCAAGCTCGCCTTCTTTGTATCTGTTGTACTGCTTTTGGGTCAGATTCGATTGGGAAAAAGGTCGATTGCGGAACACTTCCATCAGCAAGTGACCACTCTTTGGCACTGGTCGAACCAAAAGATTATGGTTTACCGCTCAAAGTCTGCCTGGCTCGACAACCCAAACTTTTCACAAATGCTTGGTAGTGTCGGATCTTTTTTTACAGTTAAGAAGGCAACCCCTAAGAATAGTGCTACTTATCAACCCAAGGAGCAAATCAGCAACGCCGATAGTGAGGCGCTTATGCGTTTGTTGGATCAATGAGCCCATCATTTATTGAAAGAAGAAGAGAGTACCGTCTCCCGTTGCACCAAAAAGTAATCTGCACGGATGGGCAACGGTCCAGTACCGCTTTTGCGGTTAATATTAGTCGCGGAGGTTTGTTTGTTGCCACCCTCGATCCGTTCCCGATTGACACGGAATTGCTGGCAGTGCTTTTACTCCCTCATCAGCCGACTACGGTGTGCACACGCCTGAAGGTTGTGCATGTTGTTTTTGATAAACAGCGTTGCGAAATGGAATGCGGAATGGGTCTGCAGTTTGTGGGATTGGCCGAATCCCTGATTTCGATCCTTAATTTGCATATGTTAAACGAAAAAATGGCTTACCTTGAACTCAAGAAACTCTTGGCTCCTTCCAAGCCGAATCTCAAAGAAATTTATCGTCGAGTGAGCAAGCTCCCTTTTCTAAGGGGTGAAGATCTTGCTGAGCTACGTTACAAAGTAAATAGGATTTGTACTTTATTCGAACAACCCCCAGCTCTCGAGGACGATGTGGTAAAGACTGGATGATTATTCAGGATTATCCTTGCCCCCCCATCAAAAACGGTGACTCCAACCGGTCTCTGAAGTCCGCAGAATCAAAGTACTCAACCGCTATCGATTTCAAAGTGTCTGTATCGGAAGTTTGAAAAATCCTCGCACGGAAACCTGAGGCATTGGGCAAGCCGACTGCATACCAACCCATAAATTTTTTGAGCGCCATCAAAGCCCTGCGACCATCGATCGAAGTGGCCAATTCAAAATGGCGCAGAATGAGGTGAATGATATTTTTGTTGCTGACAGGATGTCCTAAGCACTCCCTAAAAATCCAGGGATTCTTGAGGGCTCCCCTGCCTATCATCACCGCATGACAGTAGTTTCCCTCGAGTTTTTTTTGTACCTCCTGCGCCGAAACGAGGTCACCATTTCCAACGATAGGGAGTGAACTGGCTTCAGTCGTTCTCTTGATCAGATCCCAGTCTGCCTGGCCGCAATAGCCTTGCGCACGAGTCCTCCCATGGATTGCAACCCAAGAAGCGCCCTCTCGCCCTGCCATTTGAACTACCTGCAAAGCGTTTAGACTTTGGGCATCCCATCCGGTCCGAATTTTAATGGAAAGAGGTATCGATAGAGCCTTTTTTACCTCCTTCAGCATTTGCCCCAGCCCAACGATGTCCTTTAGCCAGGCAGCTCCACCACCGTCAGAGACCACTTTCTTAACCGGACAGCCGAAGTTTAAGTCGACAAAATCAGCACCCGCCTGTTCCACCATTTTGGCGGCGGTGACCATCGAAGCGCGTTGAGCGCCGAAAAGTTGAATGCCCACTGGGCGCTCCGCCTCGGAAAAAGCCATCATTTGCAGAGTCCGTTTACCTTGCCGAATGAGCCCCTCCGCTGAAAGAAGCTCTGACACCACCACTTGGGCCCCCAACTCCCTCATCAGTATTCTGAAAGCCATATCCGTAATTCCGGCCATTGGAGCGAGAAAATAGCGAATCGGCCCAAAGCGTTCGCGAAAGGTTTCGACGGCTGGAAGCATGGCAAGCTTGTACAACAGAGCAAGTTAGAAAGTCCAGCCGAGCCTAAGAAGAGTGACAAAGGGAATAGATAAGCTACCGATGCGATTTCCGATATCTTGCAATTTTCTTTCAATACGTTTGTATTCTTCAGTCGCTTCCACCTGTTCGAGTATCGCATTGTACTCGGCAGTGGTTGAAACATCCCATTCGGTTTTGGGCGAAATCGGGAAAAGCCACCCTAATTCAAAACCGATAGTAAAACCTGACTTTTTGATCCAAAACCAGCCCAAATGAGGGGTGATCGTTAAAGCGCTAATGGCCAAATCCACAGTCGTGGGCACCGTAAACTGTTCTACGGTGATTTCCTGTGTCGCATTACACGAAAACCTTTGCTTACCGATAGCAGCGCCAAGGAAAAAAGCGCCGGAAAAGGGATGGAATCGGACCCTCATTTCATAATTGTACGTTCCCAAATTAATGGTGTAGCCATCAGGCGCCTTGTAAGCGTAACTGAGCAAGCCCCCGCCAAGTCCCACGCTGAATTTTTGTTCTATTTTTGCGTCTAGAGCTACGTTTAGCGGATGGGGAATACCCAATAAAAAAGTCGGGGACAGTAATAGCGGGTCTTTCTCGGGCGATTTCGCAAAAGAAAATGCACACAGTAGAACGGCAGCACTACACAATAGAATGGCAGCATTATACAACAGAACGGCAGCACTATAGGCTACGCCTCTGATACTGAGAAATTTCGTAATTCCAAACGGGCAAGCCACAGAAACGTTCACCTTCAGGGCAGTAGGGTGTTTTTCCCGCCTGTTTTCTTAAAAAGCACGGAGCACGCAGGAACCTACCCACATGAGGAAATCGCTCCTGCACTTGAGCGATTTCTTCCACGGTAGCTCTAAAAATCTCTTCCTGAGCATTATAACATGAGCGAAGCTTCCATTTATGATGGAGAGAAAGTAGTTCACCAGACGTCATCATTCGAATGCTAAGGGCGTTCGGAAGCAGGTAAAACGCAAATTCCCGACTGACACCACCATTGAGAAGATCATTCACTACTTTAAAAGTATGCTCCATGCATTCAGAATAAATCTCTCCCGCTAATGGGTTTTCTGTAATCGCGTAAGGAGTCACGTAATCTGGTTTCCCATTGTAGTGCAAGAAAAGAACAGGGAGACTGGAAGGGACTGCTCGATGACGCTGATCTTGAGAATCAGCGCAGTGGCTAAGTTTTTTTTCAAAGACAAAATGAAGATGACGTAAGACCTGGCTCAATTTGTCCTGTCCGCTCGGATTGAGGCTATCGGCAAGAATTTTGTTGTGGGCAGGATCCAGAACGAAGCAAAGTGCCTGTTCGTCTGTCAAGTTTTCACTGGCCAAAGCGAGTCGCACAGCGCGAGCGAGCAATGCTTGTCCCTCCACTGTCCAGCCAACCAATTTGGAACTCCGATTTTCCAGACCACTATCAAAATTCCTAATGAAGGACTCTCGATCGGACACCGCATGCCCAAGAAATTGATTTAAGAGCTGGTATTCAATTGTGTCCTCGGGAGAAATACTGTCAGATAACTCACGTTCAAACAATGGATCAGCCTGGTTAACCTTTTCCAACATCTTGGCAACCACTGCCTGCTGCTCAGTCGGTGTTTCAAAAAACTTACAAAGTTTCGAGTAGCGAAGCAGAGTTAACGCATTGAGGGTGTGGTACAGATAAGCCACTGTTCCCACACCCAGAACATAGCGGGCAACCTCGTACGTTCGCTTTTCAACCACCGCATCCCAGCGATCTCTTTGTTTTGATCTCGCCGGAAACCTTTCATAATAATCGTTAGCCATCTGGCTTTTGAGAATTTCGATGAGTCGCTCATAGGCCAGCATTTGTGCATCGACCGTACGAGCATAAAGCTCTCTGTGCGACGGGGACAAAGGCGGCATTAAGAAATTGCCCCGTTTGACACGCACATATCTCTGACTGACCTGTTCCGAATTATAAAAAGGATGGCTGTGCAGAAACGTCCAAACAAATTGGCGTGTAACGCCTGAAAGAGCAAATACAAAATGTGCGTGCTGACGAGTAGTGACATGACCGGCTTCCAGGGTCGAGCGCGCGATCTTATCTCTTAGCCCCTGACTTCTAGAGTCTTGAGAAACCTCGTCAGGCAGTATGATGCCTTTCCCGGAATAACAGGTACGCGCCGACGCAACGGCCAGTTCATAAGGTTGAGCGATAGCCCCGACAAGTTCGACTTTAATATCATTGAATGTGCTAAAGTTTTCCAGGAGCCACCTTAGGACTTGAGTCCTTATAAAATATAACGACTGAGATCTTGATCGCTTGCCAACTTTCCTACGCGCTCCCTGACGTACTCTGCGGTTATTTCAATCGTTTGCCCTTTAATATCAGGTGCATTAAAACTCACTTCATCCAACACTCTTTCCAATATTGTGTGGAGTCTTCTGGCTCCGATGTTTTCAGTTTTCTCGTTCACCTGTGAAGCAATCTCAGAAAGCGTACTGACTGCATCTTCTTTGAATAGCAGCTCGATACTTTCCGTAGCCATAAGCGCTGAATACTGTTTCAAAAGACTATTTTGCGGCTCCGTCAGAATGCGCACAAAATCCCCTGTCGTTAGGGAATGCAGTTCTACCCGAATAGGAAATCTTCCCTGCAGTTCAGGCACCAAGTCCGAAGGTTTGCATTGATGAAAAGCTCCCGCCGCAATGAAAAGAATATGATCGGTTTTGACTACGCCATATTTCGTATTCACTGAACTGCCTTCAACGATAGGAAGCAGATCCCGCTGGACTCCTTCGCGCGAGACGTTGGCCCCACCTCGGTAGCCCTCCTTAGACTCTGCAATTTTATCCATTTCATCCAGAAAAATTATTCCGCTATTTTGCGCTCGCTCTAGCGCCAGGGGAATCACTCGGTCCATATCAACTAACTTCTGAGCTTCCTCCTGCTCCAAGAATTTAAGCGCGTCAGACACCTTCATCTTTCGGTTGCGACTCTTCTTAGGCAGCATGTTCCCAAGCATGTCGCGCAAGTTCATATCCATTTCTTCCATGCCAGGCATCGCGAAAACCTCAAAAACCGCTTGCTGTTTCTCCTTTGTTTCAATTTGAACATCACGGTCAGACAGCTCGCCTGCGCGGAGCCTCTGCCGATAATTCTCGCGAAGCCCTTCCGAATCCGGAGCCGAGGAGGTGACGGGGCCCGGTACCTTCGCTACTCGGGGGACGAGCAAGTCCAGCAGACGCTCCTCTGCGTTTTCTTTCGCCCTGGAAGCAACCGCCTCCCGCTCCACCGATTTGACCATATTTATGGATATTTCAACCAAATCTCGAACCATCGATTCAACATCCTTGCCGACGTATCCGACCTCCGTATATTTGGTACACTCCACTTTAAGAAAAGGAGCTTTTGCAAGTCGTGCAAGCCGACGCGCAATTTCAGTTTTGCCGACTCCGGTTGGGCCAATCATCAAGATATTCTTAGGGTATATCTCTTCGCGGAGCTCTGGGCGCACCTGTTGCCTGCGCCAGCGATTACGAAGCGCAATCGCAACGGCTCGCTTGGCATCTTTCTGGCCCACAATGTACTTATCCAGCTCCTTAACAATTTCTGCAGGCGAAAAAGTGGAAGCCAGGTCGGCTGTTTTATCCATTAACTACTCCTCGAAACAATCTTCTCCAAGGTCAGTGAAGTATTTGTATAGATACAGAGTTTCGACGCTACCTCCATTGCCTCGCGTACAATTTCTTCAGCATTAAGACTGGAATGTTTCTTCAAAGCAAGGGCAGCCGCTTTGGCATAAGGTCCTCCCGAGCCGACCGCAGAAACCCCTTCATCGGGTTCAATCACATCTCCACTACCCGAAACAATAAACTGAAAAGATTTATCAGCAACAATCAACAACGCTTCCAAACGCCGTAACATACGATCGGTCCGCCAGTCTTTGGCTAGCTCCACCGCGCTTCGTACCAAGTTGCCCGAGAACTTTTCGAGTTTATTCTCGAATCTCTCAAATAAGGTGAAAGCATCTGCAGTACTGCCCGCAAAACCGGCCAAAATATTTCCTCCGTACAAAGTTCTGACTTTCTTGGCAGACGATTTAATAACCGTCTCGCCCATTGTTACCTGCCCGTCTCCCGCCATGACCGTTTCCCCGTTATGAGACAGACAAAGGATCGTCGTACCGCGGATACTGATGCTACCCATTTGAAACCTCTTCTTGCTCTTTTTCCCTGCGGGTACGCTCCCGCGGATGGGCGCGCTCATAAGCCGCCTTAAGCCTTCTTCTATCTACTTGAGTGTATTTTTGGGTAGTGGTTAGGGAGCGATGGCCCAAAAATTCTTGAATTTCTCTCAGGCCGGCCCCGGCCCCCAACAAGTGCGTTGCACATGAATGCCGGAAAGTGTGCGGGCTTACCGTAAGCCCACGCTCCCCCAGGATTTCAGTTGCAAAACGTTTTAGATAGCGCTGGATCGTACGACCCGACAGTCTTTCCCCATCTCGATTTAGAAAAAGGGGGGTCTTAGCTCCTCTCTGGTGCGCCGCAGGCATGGCCCCAATATAGTCACTAATCGCCTTTTGACAATGCCGACCCATTGGAACCACCCTTTCCTTTCGGCCTTTACCCAAAACAAGGATTTGACCTTTACGCAAATCGGCATGTTCTTGGTTAAGCCCCACCAATTCAGATAGACGGATTCCAGTTGAGTATAAGAGCTCCAAAATTGCGCGAGTCCTTTTTCCAGGCAACGTTCCATTTGGCAAGTCTTCAATGAGGCGGATCATTTCTTCAGGTTTCAACACAAGCGGAAGCTTTTGCGGCAGCTTGGGCTGAGCTAAACATTTCGCAATGTTTTTTTCCAAGTAGCCCTCGCGATGAAGAAACTTCAAAAAACCCTTAATGGCGGATAGGCGACGGCAAATCGTGGCCCTTGAGCAGCGCTTGCTTTGGCTACTCAAAAAAGAACGAAGAGTCTTTAAATTGGATAGTTGCTCGAAGAGGTCTTGAGTTCCGTGATGAACCATTAGGAACTTCAGCCAATGTCTTAAATCAATTTCGTAGTTAACCAGCGTATGAGGGCTCGCATTGCATTCGGTCCGCTGATAATCAAAATATTGTTTCAAAAGCTCACGAATATTCTTATCCGGTTTGCCAAAAAGCGTTAGATTTTCCATATTGACTCCTACATCAGGCTTTTCATCATACTGGAAGTTACTTAGAATTTCGAAATATGAGGCAAGTAACCCTTTTCGCTTTCTTATTGATTTCAGCTGTCGCACAGTCTTCAACCATTCCAAAGAACCTTTCCGCGAACGACGTCAACCGAGTGGTCGAAATCCTGGGCCTTGGGAATACGATGCGCTTGCTTCGCTCAGCCGAGGCTTACGATTTTTATCCGGGCATTAAATTGGGGCTGGAAATCCCGGTCACTCTTGCCAGAGATATTAATGATCTGGGAGACCAAACGGGGAGCATTCCCGGCCTTTTCATGATGCCAAGGATCTTTGTATCAAAGGGCCTTTTTCTGAACTTAGAAATTTCGTTTAACTACTTTCCTGGTGCAGTATTCAATACGCTTTCAACGTTTGGAACCCTTCTAAAATGGAGCTTTTTTGAAGAGAAGGAAAAATGGGCTGCGGTCGCGGTTTACGGGGCCTACACGCGCCTAAGCGGCTTGGACGATGCGTATAGCGGCCGCAACTTTGAGCTGGGGCTTGTCGCAAGCAAGGATTATGTAAGAGTAAAACCCTATTTGGGTGTCGGAATGCTTTTTGTAAATGGCGTCATAGCCACCAACTTTGTAAGGACTGCGGAAAACAGTGCCTGGCAATCGACCTTACATGTCTTTGGCGGAGCCGAGATCGAATACCCCGTTAACATTACCATTCAACTTGACCTCATGAATCTTTCCCCTATGGGCACCCTTTTCATCGGCAAGAAATTCTGAAAAGGTACATGTTTCCTTTTCAGAAATAAGGCCTCCGCCCCGTGAGCTTTGCTCACGGGTCCCCTCCTGAAAAGGAAGGATGTACCTTTTCAGAGACCTTTGCTATGTTGCATCATTACGTTGGGGGATGGGATGGAGGCAAGAAGTTTATCTAGGGTTTTTGCTATTTTTCTTATTATCAGCTCGGTTTCGCAAGCCGATTTTCCTTTATTATCACAGTATGTTGGCCATTACACAAACCGACAAAACGGTGATGAGGGCTCACTCTCACGGGTCAATCTCTACCTCATATCTACAGAAGATTTCTTTCGAGAATATACCTTAGCTGGGAGAGTATTTGCTGCTATTGGACATGAGCGCAACAACGGTGTGCGTCTTTCTCCAGCCCTATCGACTGCTTCTATTTTGGCCACTCCACAAGGGTGGGTGTTGGTTCTCACCCTATCGAATGGCACACCCTTTCGAATTCTTGATTGGGATAGGTTGCAGGAACAAGAACCCTCCCTGGCCCAGACCCTTAAGGACACTGCGCGTGCGCAAGGCATTGAACTCTTTCAGTGGCTCGCCAGAGAATACGGCATCGATATCATCAAGAACCAATCGCTCTTTCTCGAAAACTCAAGTGCAGTCAGTGTTTCAGAGGAGCTTTCAAGAGTTGCAACTTTTTTGAATGGCATGGACAAACTGTCTGCACCGGGAGAAAGACTCCAAAAATGGCAGCAGTTGTTATCCGAATGCCCTCAGCTGGACACTGCAAAAAATAAGAACGTGAAAGATTTATTGAATCTGTTTGTTGCTGGGACAGACGGACTATTTGCCTATGCAGCGATGGAAACCGTCCTCTCAATGGAGCGCCCTACTGCCTATGATGTGCTTCTTAAGGTGGTAAAGGAACAACACTTGATGGAAGGAGCCACCGAACAAGTGGTCGCTGCATTCTCAAAAGGCATGCTATCAGCAGACCAAGCAATTGAAATTGCAAAACCAGTGATTGGCAAGTATCCCTACATGCAGGACATTGTCTATCTGAACGGTCTTCATTATCCCTTCGTAACAGAGCTGCTGATAGCGGCGATGCTTCGCCCTGGCTCAAACGCAGTCATAGCCAATGCAATGCTCTCGAGCGGGAAGTACCCCAACACGCTGGAAGCACTTCAACGCATCTATTCTTTTAGTCAAGATGATCTCGCCAATATGGATAAAAAAACAGCAAGACACCGATATCTCGCTGCACATGTAATCGCTCAATTGAATAGCCACCAGGCAATGGTTTGGACAAGACACGAGCTTCGCCGGTTAGAACACCTTGCCAACACATTAACAATGCCTGCATCGCGAAAGTGGCTCGGTCGAATTGCACTGGGGTTTTTCGGACAACCTGGACTTCGCGATTGGTGGAGAAATCTGCCGCTTGATTCACAGCTTGAAAAGCTCATTTTAGCCGAGTGGTGTAACCGCAATTACTTTTATTCTTATTCGGACGAAGCCTATATTTCGGACTTTCACGGGCAGTTGTTTTCAATGATGGTCAACGACGACGTGATTTCCAGACGGCCTGCGGTTATCGCGGAGGTGAAAGATTTCTTCGCAAGAACGTCTGCTTCAAACCGTGAAGGTTTTCCAACAGCATTGAAAAACTTAGTTGCTGACGGACTACGAAAGAACAAAGCATGGGAAGATCTGTCAGGCAGCAGTAAAGCCGTTTCCTGCCCAGTTATTATTCAAAGCTATAAGGATTATTAGCAAGTCCCCCGACACGCGGGGGAGGAAGAAGCCTTATCAGGTTCGACAGTTCCAATTCCCATAACCATAGTTGGGTTGGGAGTATCGGTTCCTGGGAGGAGGAAGCAATCGCACATTATAAGCCGTTTTCGAGCCTGGGCTTTGCTTTTTTGGATAGAAGAGCCACTCGTTCTTACCATCAGACCACTTCACTTTACCATCACTAAGATTGGTCCATTGGGCACAGTTGTCAGCCTCAGTTACCATTCGGTCACCATTGGAAACGCTGACGTTACCGTTTTCAATAATCTCCGCTGTAGGAATAAGCCGATATTTTGCTGAGCGCGTATCGTAAGCCACTACTACGCTGGATGATTGTTCGGGAACCTGCACTTTTTTCCCATTCTCATCAAGCAGTTCAAACTCTGCGCTATTTGTCAGAAACAGTTGATGCATTTTGTTAGCGTTTGGATTGGTCGCACTCCATGTGTAGTAGTTAAGGGCATGCTTAAAAGCGCCAATGCCGTTAGTATCCTCCTGCAAATTTCCCAGCGCTTCGGCAGAAACCTTTGCCTCCTTCAATTGCTCGTATTTAATATGGTTGTCTTCATCCCTTGGGAAAAATATTAATTGCTGCGTTTTTTTATCCACGGAATGAAAGGAGTACTTATCGCCCGATGCATCGACATAAGACAAACCGGTTTTTTTAATCGCATCGAAAAGATTTTCACTGGGATATCCAGGCTTGCTCAATAAATCAGAATAGCAGTTATCTTGCGCAATACAGGCTGCGAGAAACTGGTTCTTCGTTGTCGCATCCTGAAAAGCTTGATGCTTTTGCCCATGCAGATCATAAAGTTCTTTGAATTCCACTGCGGTTTTAACTTCTGAAGAGAACGCTTCATCGAAGGCGGTTTGAGCCATTTTTGTAAGCTTGCTGTCGGCCCCCTTATTCATAAAAGCCGTCCGATAAGCTAGATTTGCTTCTCTATTGGTAGCCGCTTCTTTTGCGAGCCCCGGAAAATGGTCTTCAGGCTTGTTCTTTACAGATTCCAACATACGAATCAACTTGCGAAACGCATCTCTCTTTTGCAAATCAGAAAATTGGGTTTCATCCTTAAATTTAACAAGGGCCCTGCGCGAAATTTCCTTTTGAATGGCGGAACCTTTTGGCGTTACCTCTTGCGCCTTCAGTTTGTCTTCTTCAGCAAGTAACTGTTTGTCATCCATACGGCTTGCTTGTAGCACAGCTATCAGCCGCTCATATTTTGTTGCATCTTTTTGAGCAAGATCTAAGAGAGCTTGGGCTTTGTCCGGCAAAATCCCTTTTTCTTTCAGTGTCTGGTGAATTTTTTCAAGCGCTTCATCTGACCGCAAGTCACCACGCTCAAAATTATTTTGTTTGAGGAAGTCGGAGAGCCAATCCATTTTTGGAGGGGCCTCAGATCTCTTGGGAGTACCCGAAGAATGTTGCGGCTCGGATGCGGTGGCGTTGAGGCCAAATGAAATGAACAGAACGAAGACAAGGCAATTACCAATGATATTGGACATAAAAACCCTCGTTTATATTATTATACGCCAAAAAGACTAGTACCTGACAAGGTACTACGGATTGCTTTCGCCCTTGAGCTTGGTGATGATTCCCGTTGTCGAAAACCCTGGGATAAATGGAAGAACCACCACTTTTCCGCCCCCCCCTTCGACACAATGGCGCTCGGGCAAGTCTTCCGGACGATAGTCTCCACCCTTCACATGGATTGCAGGCCGAATGATTTTAAGAAGTGCTTCCGGAGTATCCTGTTCGAAAATAGTGACATAATCAACACACTCAAGGGCGGCCACTTGCCGGGCTCTCACTGCTTCTGGAAAGAGTGGCCGACCACTCCCTTTCAAGCGAATGACTGACTTATCCGAATTAATCCCACAAAGTAAGATATCCCCCAAGCCGCGAGCTTCAAAAAGATATTGCATGTGACCCAGGTGAAGAATATCGAAACAACCATTCGTGGTCACAATCCTCTTACCATCAGCACGTAACTTGGTTACCAGTTCACTCAATTTATTAAAAGGGATCTGTTTTTCTTCGAATGCCCTGGGCATAGGCTAACTCGATTGATAAACGGATGTACCTGACAGACCATCTAACAAATTCTTGCCCTTTCTTTGGAAAATGAGAAACGCAAGCGGCAGCATGGGAGCGTAAAACAAAAAACTCCATAGCGCACGGAGTGTTTTCTTTGAGAATCGGGATGAATCATCAGATCCATAACCGACACGGAAACCCCAAACCCACATCCCAAACGTCATATCCAGTACGCCGAAACAAAACGAGAAATAGACAAGCCATAAAGTGGTAAATTCCAAAACGGCAAATCGCAAAAACTCAGGGTTCCTAACAATCGAATTTTCTTTCAAGACTGCAGCACTGGGGACAGCCCCTGAAAGAAGCTTCATCGTAATAGACAGGGCAAGGAGCAACAAAGTGAGAACAAAAAATTCATCGACGATTGCAGCCAATATCCGTTTGATGATGGAAGGGCGAGGCACTGGCGGGGGTGCCACCGGCTGTTTCTCTCCATCGGAAGAGCATTTAGGAGGTTCAATAACAGAGGCCAGCCCGCACTTCGCAACGGCAGGCTTCACAACCTTTGCTTCCGGAGGTGAAACTGGAACAGGGTCCTCTGAGGGCGGAACTTTTTTGGCATCCTGCTGAGTGGGCACGGATCCCTTTGCCTGGACTGTTTCAACAGCGAGGGGCTTTGGAAACGCTTGAACAGGCTCCGTTACTGCACTCTGCTCAACTTTCGGTACCTCTTTTTTGCGTGGCGATTCCAGCCCCAAACCGTCTGTTAAAGGAGAAAAGGCTTGACCGGAATAATCAGCATCACCCAGCTCTTCCGTAATTAAGTTTTTAAGCTCTCTAAATGCGCCGAGCGCGACCGACTCGGGGCTTCCGTCTTTTTCGATGTTTCCATTCATGGCACCTGCTCTTTCCTAGCATTGTACACAGCCAGCAAGCCTATGGCGAGCATATCCAAAGTGAGCACCCATCAGAAGTTAACACATGGCCACTCGTCAAGTTCCTCCTCGCAAGGCGCAACAAGGTCCAGGAGAATATTGATTACTTTTAAAAGTAATTGATCGATAAAATGAACGTTGTAACCTAGTACCG
>JACQOU010000340.1 GCA_016207775.1 Deltaproteobacteria bacterium | reverse complement strand
GAATAGGAGGACTGATGCCGTACTCCTTTTCACCTGCAAGGGCTTCCCCACTTAATTTAAGAAGAACTCGTTTATACCGACCTTTTGAATTCATTCTGCTTTCGAGGTGAGTGAAAGTCGGCTTGTCAGCTGGCTTTCACGGTTTCTCCTACCTGAAAACGTGTAAATCTGCGTACTTCAATATTTTCGCCCAGTTTTGCCACCACTTCTTTGACCAGCATTTCCACCGATTTCTCTGGTTGCTTGATGAAAGGTTGTTGTAGCAAGCACGCTTCCTCGTAAAACTTACCGAGCTTTCCTTCAACGATTTTTTCGACAACGGGACCCGGCTTACCTGTGTTTGCAGCCTGGACGCGAAAAACTTCCTTTTCTTTTTCTACATCCTCAGCAGGCACGCACCCCTTGCTAAGGTAGCGGGGATTAAGCGCAGCAACGTGCATTGCGATATCGTGTGCAAGGGTATTAAACTCATCCGTTTTTGCGACGAAGTCGGTTTCGCAATTCAATTCGAGCAGAACACCGATTTTGCTATTGCTATGGATATAAGAGTGCACAACTCCCTGTGAAGCCAGCCGGCCTTGGCGCTTTGCGGCGTCGGCCATTCCCTTTTTGCGCAAAACTTCCTCTGCTTTTTCCAAATTGCCGTCGCATTGGTCGAGCGCCTTTTTGCACTCAAGGAAGCCAGCTCCCGTTTTCTCACGCAGTTCTTTGATGAGATTTGAACTCACTATTGACTCCCATTACTCAGTCGGCTCAGTCGGTTCTTTTGTTTCGTCCTTTGGCTTATCGGCTTCGGCAGTTTCTGCTGGCGCTTCTTCTTCCGCATCGTCGCGATAGTCGATTTCAGCGGGAATATTGCGCAACTGCCTTCTGACGACTCGCTCAACGACGGGTCCAGATGGTTTAGCAGCCGCAACCTCTTGAGTCGATTGCATAACGGGCGCAGGGGAACTGACTCGCATTCGTTGCTCAAACGCCGTAGCACCCTCGACGCAAGCATCTGCCACCAGATTTACAAAAAGGGTTACCGACTTGATAGCATCATCATTACCCGGGATCACATAATCGATTGGCTCAGGATCACAGTTTGTATCAACCAGAGCCACAATCGGAATGCCGAGCCGGTTAGCTTCCCGAACAGCGATTCTTTCATTTTCAGGATCAATAATAAATAGAGCTCCGGGCAATGATTTCATATACCGGATACCGCCAAGGCTTGACTGAAGCTTGTTGCGCTTACGCTCGAGTGATACCGTTTCTTTCTTTGGCAAAATCGCGTAGGTTCCGTCCTGCTTCCAGTCTTCCAATTGTTGAAGCCGGCCGCATCCCCTTTGAATTGTCGAGAAATTGGTTAGCGTACCCCCGAGCCACCGCTCGATTACGTAGGGCATTTCCGCTCGTTCGGCGGCCTCTTTTGTAATCACTTTGGCTTGTTTTTTTGTTGCGACAAACAAGACCTTTTGTCCTTCGGCAACGATGTTTTTCACAAAGATGCACGCTTCCTTGGCGTGACGCACGGTCTTTTCCAAATCGATAATGTAAATGCCATTGCGCGGTCCAAAGATAAAGGGCTTCATCCTGGGGTTCCAGCGATGAGTTTGGTGGCCGAAATGAACTCCAGCCTCCAGCATATGTTTCATGGAAATTTCAGGCATCTTTCCTCCGGTTTTTCCTCCGCTCCTCATGCTCCCTTCAGGGAGACCAGAAGAATCAGGTAAGAGCGTGTGTATTTAACCTACGGTGGTTACCATGATTAACCAAGCAGAGCAAGGGGAAAATCCTCAATGATTTCGTAGCGAGAGCCTTCCCGTCCTAGAATACTTTCGTAAAGACAAACACTCTCTACACTAAACTGGAGGCATTGAAGGGTGAGCATTTCCAGTTCGGTTTTTTCAAAGCGAACGGGTTTGCGGAAACGCAGCAAAGTCATGTGGGGATAGAAGGGGCGTTTTTCAACCTCTATGTTTAGATTCTGAAGCAATAGGGCAAGGTGATTCCAAACAGCTAACAGTTGGACGTTTGCAACTTGGCCACCCAGTGCCCCCACCCGCGCCCATGTGGTTCCCGGCAACATTCGGATGTGATCCAATGTTTGTTCGTGACGAACGTGCATTCGAATATCCGGAAGTCGGCGTTGCAAGCTATCGATTTGGCTTTGTTCCGCGGAGCCAATAAAATGCATTGTCAAATGAAGATTGTGCTCTCTGGTCCATCGGCAATCGCGTTTATGGCGATAAAAGAGGCCGTAGGTCTGGAGAGTCTTTTGCATTTCAATTAGCTGCTCCAGATTTTTTTTATTAGGACGTATTCCAAGAAAAATCCGCTTTTTTCCCATTGGTGTTTATTATTAGTGGAGGTACTAGGCATGGTAAATTAGTTTCATGAGTGAGCACCTTCAAAAACTCATCGATAAAATCCATGATTGGCCCACTCAGCCGGGCGTGTACGTCATGAAAGATGAGGCTGGGCAAATACTGTATGTGGGTAAAGCCAAAAGCCTCAGGAATCGCATCCGCAGCTATTTTCAAAAAGACAACGCGGCTTCTCCCAAAAACACGCTGATGGTTCGTAAGATTGCTGAGCTGGAATTTACCGTTACCCGCACCGAACTTGAAGCGTTGCTCCTGGAATGCAATCTCATCAAAAAACATAGGCCCCGGTACAACATCCGCCTTAAGGACGATAAAAACTTCCCCTATTTTGTACTTAACTTCACTCATCCGTTCCCGCGGTTTCAGATCGTACGTAAAGTGACTCTCTCCCCCGATTTAAAGTATTTTGGCCCCTTTAATGCAGGCGTACGGGAGCTCAGTCGTTTTATCGCCAAGACCTTTCAACTGCGTGATTGCTCGGAGTCTAAATTCAGGAACCGACTGCGTCCTTGCTTAAACTACGAGATTGGCACCTGTACAGCTCCCTGTGTGCATCAAGTCTCCCAGGAGGCTTACAACATGCAGGTCCAAGAAGCGATGCTGTTTCTGAAAGGCAAAAAGAAAACTTTGCTCAAAGAGCTCCGCATGCAGATGCAGCGAGCTTCAGCGGATACTCGCTACGAAGATGCGAAAAACATCAGAGATAAGATTTTTGCCATAGAAAAGCTCACGGAGAAACAAGATGCCGTTGCGGCGGATCAGCAAAAAGATATTGATGTCATAGGTTGCTACAGCACGGGAGAGCAGCTGCAGTGGGGGGAGCAGTTGCAGTGGCTTGTGCTTTTTGTTCGTCACGGATTTTTGACTGGCCGTAGGGCAGAGAAGGCGCGTGTCGGTTTCGAAACTATGGGCGATGCGATCCGCACGTTTCTAGAACAGTTTTATACCGTTTCACTTATTCCAGATGAAGTTTGGGTGGCTGAAGAATTTCCAGATCGACTTGCGCTTGAAGAACTGCTTTCCCAAAAGGCGGCAAGACGGGTTCGTATTTGTGTGAAAAGGTCCGAAAAGCCAATGCGTCTTTTGGGTATGGCCTATGAGAATGCGAAACTGCTCGCGCAGCAAGCAACAGCGGAACACGATGAGGCGTTCGAGTTGGCAAAAATCTTATCGCTTCCGGAACGGCCCGTCCACATTGAGGGAATCGACGTATCCAATCTGCAGGCAGAAAATCCGGCTGTCTCACTAGTGCATTTCACGGATGGCCAGCCGGATAAAAGTCGATACCGGCTTTATTACCCCAAGAACGTCGAAGGGCAAAATGACTTTGCAATGATACAAGAAGTTGTTTTGCGGAGGTTTAGCGACAAGGAAAATCCGTTTCCAGATTTGCTGCTGATTGATGGAGGGCAGGGGCAGCTGAATGCAGCACTCAGCGCGCTTGACGAGCTGAAGCTTACCCATTCGATTTGTTCTTTGGCTAAAGCCCGAACCGTGAGTGCTTTTGCGAAGAAAGAGGTGGAAGGGACGGAAGAACGGATTTTTGTTCCAAAAAGGAAAAACCCGATTCGTCTTTCAGCGAGCCATCCCGCTTTACGCCTGCTGGTTCGGGTGAGAGATGAGGCACACCGATTTGCATTAAAGAGCCACCAGCGGCGAAGAAAAAAGGCGCTTGCAGAATCCCCACTGCTGGACATCGCGGGGCTTGGCGAAAAAACAAAACAGAAGTTGCTCTTGTTGTTTGGAACGATGGATGCCCTTCGAGCTGCCACCTTCGAGCAGTTGGTCCAATCAGGAATCAGCAAAAGTCTTGCTCAGAAAATCATCGAGCAATTGAGAGGTTGATTGGAGATGGGAGTATTTCTCCTGCAGAAATGTTATTGAATCAACAATGGCTTTCCTGTGCATGGTTCCGCCACCGAGGAAAGTTTTTGCCCTTCAGCGGTCACTTGCCGGTGGGGGCCTGCTCTGGGGAAATTTGTTCAACTGGCTTTTCAAGCGTTCAGTGTAATTCTACCATCATGATGGGCCGCATGGTGCATGGAGCACAGGATTTGCAAGTTATCTACGGTACTGGTCCCACCTTTTGCCACCGGAGTGCGGTGATGATAGTGCAGCCACTTACGTTGGTTGCATCTCTTCCCATCACTTCCAACATAAGTGCATTGATTGTCGTCCCTCCTCACGACCTCATGCTTAACAGCGGCGACGATTGTACCACCCGCTCCAGGAGATACTTCATTTCCTGAGGAAATTTGTTTTGCCCTCTTGGCCTTTTCTATTGGATCAAATTTCTCTCTAGTCACTTTTGCGGCGAATGCAATCACGTCGCAAAGCGTGGCATTGCGGCCGAGCTTCTGGGAGAGTATATCTTTGAGCGCAAGCAGGTTGCTCTCGGTTTCATCATCAATAGGGACTTTAAGCTCGGATAACTTTTTGGCTACAGGCTTGATTTTCTCTTTTGGGTGCGCGCTGGGATTTACCGCTGCAACTTCTTTTTCGAGCGCGGTCTGAGGAAGTGTTTTCGCCTTCTCGATCCATTGTTTCTGATTTTCCGCGGTAAGAATCGGCGCTATCCGTCGTGCCTGCGACAAGCTCAGTTCACCCTGTGTAACCGCCTGCTTTAGTTCTGGAACTTTTTCTGCAGTTTCGGCAACGCTTTTGAAATAGTAACTCTGGGCTTTGCTAAGTTTGAGTATACGCTCGCAGTATTCAAAGATACCGGAGCAGTTCAGTTCAAGAAATATTCTCCTGCGCCGCATCTCCATAAGCACACAGAGAAGCTCCGCTTCCGTGCGAAGATAATCGCCTGCCAACGTTTTTGCTTTGTTATCTAATTGGAAAGTTAAGTTGTTCATGAACTTCTAATACCACAGCTTTTTTCGTCAATTTTTTTGCGGTATACGCCTATTTACGGAGTCCGTTTAGGCATCGGTAGGCCTGGTTATGGGCAGCCAAGCAACCGCCTGTTGTCAAAGAAGACAGACGGCTCTAAGGGGCTAATAAGCAGCTCTGTTAGAGCCACCCTAAAACAAACCTATTTGTTGCTCTTTGATGTCAACTAAAAAAACATCGGACGCTACCTAATCTTTTTGCCACTCTATCGCGCTGACAACTCCAACTCCTGTGCGGCTTCCAACTGCGTCATTCGCTTATCCAAAACATCTTGAATTATCCTGTAATGTCTTGCCCCCTTATAGGACGTAGTTCCATCGATGACTCCCCCCTCGCATACATAAAAATTATCCCGGGAAAATCATACGTATAAATTCAAAAACCGGACATTCGTATTGATTCATAAGTAGACCGCACCAAGCTGCGTAGTGTTGTAATCATGCGGCAATGGCCTCTATTTTGGAT